>CAITZA010000052.1 GCA_903896745.1 uncultured Desulfomonile sp.
AAGCATTGTTGACGCTGGTTAGGGATGCCTGGTAATCAATGACCTCCGGAACGCAAAATATGGAGTCGTCCAGGTCCTGGATTCCCAGCCAATGGTTGCTGGCCAATCTCAGCGTATCCCAGATACGTCCCCTGATCTTGTCCAGCCGCATCAAACTTGAACCGCACGGACAGTCTTCAGCGATAAATCTCGACAGGTCTGCTGTCCGGTAGCGAATTAAAGGCATGGCTTCCCTGGTAAGGGTAGTGAAGACAACTTCACCAATTTCGCCGGCATCCCTTATTTCTCCTGATTCGGGATCTACAATTTCAAAATACAGGTCCGATTCGGTCAGATGGTATCCATTACGATTTTCACATTCCACGCCGCCTTCAAATCCCATTTCGGTAGAACCGTAATGGCAGAAGACGTTGCATCCCCAGGTAAGTTGCAACTCCGTCACAATGCCAGGCGACACGTAATCGGAAGCAAGCAGGACGCTTTTTATGGTAGATCTCCCGATCGATGAACCCTGTTTGTGACGCGCCAGGCTAAGAATATTAGTCGGAATTCCAACTACCACATCTGTTTTGTGAAGCATTATTTCCCTGATCGCATCGGACGGATCCTGAACAAGGCCATATATAAAACCCTCTGCCGGAATTCTCCGAAGCGAGCGTGCCAGCAGTTCACCGACACTGTCAGGTGTTTTTCCCGGCATCATTATCATTACTTTCTGACCGGGCTCAGTAAACGTGGTCATCCCATGGTGAAAAAAATCAACGGTTCGCTCCAGATCATTAGATGAAAAATAGACCCTAAGGTTCTTTTTTAGGGGCCCAGGAACATTCAGAGTTACTACCCGCTCTACGAGGCTTTGGGAGGCGCATAGGAATTGAGCGCCGCAAAATTCCAGATCGTCCACTGTGGTAAACGGAATTCTTGAAAAGTCCGAAATGTCTCTGAGATCGTCAACTGGAAAACCGGACAGTTTTTTGCGGTAAAAGGGGCTTTGAGAACTAGCGTAAGAAACCGTATCCCTCAGTTTGTGGAGGCGATAAGCTTTTAGATCAGAAAGAGACAACCCTTCGCCTGGACCTTCCAATGACGTCTTTTTAGCGATCCATGAATCCAGGGGTGAAGTCTTCATCGTATATGTCGCCCCCTGTAGAGAAAAGAACCATCCGAACTCGTCAGGTTATAGGCGCAAAAGGGAACAATCCTGCCGGACTCCCCCACTACATGAATGCAGCAATCTTTCAGTCGTTCGACATCCAGATTCCAGATATCCTGGAAAGCCATTGCGGAGACGCACAGCATGTGTGTCCGTGAACGCTCAAGCAAGGTATCCCAAGGACCGAAGCTGATTCCGGCATCACCCTGCGTGTAACCTGCCGAACCGGATTTGCTCCAGTTTGTCGCTACGAATTTTCGTGTCTTGAATGCGCCGTCTTCCGCTTTTTCCGGCGCCATCGATCGTTTGAACGAGCCGCGCCTTGTTAAGGGAACCAAGTCTCCGTCAGGCATCAGAACAAAGGAGCCGTGAAAGGAACACATCGAATTTTCGCATCCGGGTGGGTTGAAATTCTCCATCCTAATGGCGCCTGATGTCTGAATTTCAATCATTGCCATCAATTCCGGCAAGGTTAAACGCTGCTCATCCAAAGGCTTGCTTGGGTATCTCCCGAAATAGCTTACCGGCTGAAAGTGGACTCCCCTGACTACATTGAGGTTTTCGGCGGCGAATCTGATAATGGCGCCAATGGCGCCGGTGTTGACGCCTGGAACCAAAGTAGGAACCAGGACCACCCCGAGGCCAACTTCTCCACAATTTTCTATGGCTTCCAACTTGGCATTGAGGATTTCTCTTCCTCTCAGTTTCATGTAAATCTGATCGCTGACACCGTCAAACTGCAGGAAAACCGAAGATAATCCAGCCTCTTTGAGGGCGATCAAATAGCTCCGATCATGAGCTATGCGTAATCCGTTAGTGTTAAGTTGGATGAATTTGAATCCCATCGAACGGCCTAACGCGACTATCTTTGGAAGATCGTCACGCATGGTAGGCTCTCCACCGGAAAGCTGAATATTGCAAGCCCCTCCGGATGACAAGAGTGTCTGATACCAATCCCGAATGACACTCAGAACCGGGTCCGGGGATGGTTTCGTGCTGGCGTCCGCAAAACAATAGGCGCAGTTGAGATTACACCTGCCCGTTATTTCCAGCAAAGCAGTGCAAGTCTGCTGACGATGCCCGGCGCAAAGTCCACAGTCAAAAGGGCAACCTCTTTGCGCACCCGTGTTGGGAATAGGATTAACGTAGGGAATTTTGGGCCTGAACCATTCTGAAAGAGAAGGGGCGCCCCTCCATACTAAAGTAGATGATTCCCCATGATTGGGACACGACTTCACCAGATATACGTCCTGACCCTTCATGACTCGTCGCGCGGGTATCTTGCAGAAACATTCTGGGCAAAGACTTTGTGTATTGGAATCCCCGGATTCCAACTCTCTCCCCATTACTTGCCCTCCGAAAGATCGAACCCATGGTCGGTAAGTATCGATTTCACCCTGTCATAGGTTTTTGTGACAATCCCCGGACATCTGGCTTTTTGATTTGCCGGGCTATCGTTAAGAATCTGTGAACAATGAATACCGCCATAACATCCTGCAAACTCTTCCGAAAACCATTCATATAATTCTGGGATCATGAGATTGAGCCTGGGATCTGGTTCCTCTTCCGGTAGGCCTCTTCCCGAATACAGAGCCAACAGGCAGGCGCCACCAGTCAAAGCGCCGCAGATGTCTCCACAGAATCCTACACCTCCGGCCAAACCCTCCATCGCCCTGACCAGATCTGAGTTCTGTTTCCCCTGAGCGTCCAATCCAAGCCTGATCAGTATTTGACTGCAGTGAAAACCTTGACTGGATAATTCCAGCATTCGTAACAATTCCTCCATCAAGTCTGGTCCTCGCTTCTTTAGTTGGTCTCTGAAATATTCTTTTGCGCCACCAGCAGATAATAGCCGGGTCTGGTTTCCTGTATCCAATCCGATAAACATGATGTAGCCGTTTGGCCGTTGGACATCAAATTCCAGAATTCCTTCATCGAACCATTTTCAAGGATCCAGCGCACAGCAAAATCCTTGAGCAATTGGGAATAATCTTCCCAATAAATAATCCTGAATCCACACCCAGCCAGCCGATCCACGATCTCTGGTTGACCAATCGCCCCGCTGAGACAGCAACCCTGAGCCAATTCAACATGATTTTCGGCCCCTGAATCATTCCTGAGGTAGACGTCTGTTAACAATAACTTGCCGTCCGGCCTCAAAACCCTGAATAGCTCTTCAAGAAAAACCTTGGAATACGAGATTACCGACAAACAGCATTCCGAGATCACCCCATCAAACGAGCTATCTCTTAAAGGTAGAAAACCGACATCTGCATTCACAATATCGTCCACGTAATGAACGGTTTTTGCCAGACTCAACAATTTTGAAGATTTATCAATCCCAAAGGCCTGAAAGTCAGGATGTTTCTGCCGGAGGTAATCCAGCGTTACCCCTGAACCGCATCCCACATCCAGTATCCTGGAGCCAGAAGGCAAACTAGCCACTTCCATCAGTCTTTGTGTTAACGCCAACCCTCCAGGCCTGATACCGCTTTTTGCAACGGGGTTAGGCCCAAGCCACTCATAAAACTTTCCAGCTTCAGAATGATTCAGCCTATTCACTTGTCTTCCAGTAGTTTCTCTATTTCGGCCATCTTGGTCATGGCCAGAACCTCAGGGATGAAAACCTGTCCACATTTCGAGCATGTCGGTAACTCAACTGGATAGCCGCTGCCCATATACTGAACTTCCACCCGTTTCATGACAAGTTCCAGGCCACACTCGCCACACATCCATTGCGAAAAATCATCTCTGCTTACATATTCCGTCACAGTGTGGCTTCCTCCACAACTTGCATCCGGTGGCTATAGGCGTTGTGAATGACAAATCCGTCCTCATGCGGTGAATACTCTACCCAGTATGTTACTTTGGCAGGCGTATGATGAGCCAGGAAGTGTCCATTGGACTTGTTGAGCAGCCTCCGACCGGTTTTCTGCGTCTGGTTGATCACTATCTTCAGGTCGTCCTCCAGAATCATGCGGTCTGTCATCAGGTCCTTGACTTCAGTCGATATATGGAGCTTTATCATGTCATAATCCGTTGCGATGGACATCTTTTCATTCCAAAAACTTCTTAACATGCTGATTTTCAGGAAACGGCGCCTTTCTCTTATTAACGAGAAATTGACCGGTCTATTAAACGCTTCTCCGTCCTCATTTCCACTAAAAACCATATCAAGTAGGTGGTAAGTTTTCTTTCCCTGAGACAGGAAATGATCCTTGCACACGGCGCAGTAAGCAAGGTAAGCATTGTCAGAAATTTCAATACGGTTTTTTATGACCCTACTAGATAGGTCCTTGTTTGCAAAGCACATTAATCCACCATAACCGCAACATTCTGTAAAACGCCCATGCAAGGGCAATTCCTCGATCCTGACACCTAGTTTTAGCAGAATGTTTCTGACCGCTCGCTGCGTTTGCGGTTCATTGCGTGATGCACACGGATCATGAACGCAGACTGTTAAGCCTGACAGGTTATCTCTGACCGGAGGCAGACCGCAACTGTCCATGATCTCCCACAATGAAAGCAATTTCTTTTTAGGCATCGCCTTCTTTAATATTGAATGACAGGACGAGCATGCGGTTATCAATATTGGGCGACCCATCTCAACCCAGTGTGAATTCAATGACGCTATGTTTTCAGCAAAGCGATCTTCCTTGCCTGCCCAGTCTGCTGGAGCTCCACAGCAGGACAGCATGATCCCAACGCCTCCATTAAGTCGTTCAGTGAGATACTTGTAGGTTAACTCCACATTCTTCGGAGAAGACCCTCCCAGTCGGCATCCGGGGAAAAACATATATGCGCTCGAATTCATGGACGGTTGATGCCTGGCAAAAGAACACTCTTCACTACAGCAAAAATCCATGTCCCGAATAGCGAACTCGTGGGCTGAAGGGGGCATCTTGCCCTGCCGGTTCATAATCTGTCTAGCGCTCCTGCAAACTTGCCCCATGTTCAGGTCCCCGGGGCATACCTCCTCGCACAGACCACACAAGCTGCACGAATTCGTCAGCTTGTTCCCGTGTCGCTGTCCCATGACTATGGAAAGATTGTTGTATATCCTCCTCACATACTTTCTGGGGTATGCCCCGAAAGTTGAAAGGAATTCACAAACCTTTACACATTCCAGACATTCACATTGCAAGCAACGTGAGGCCTCATCAATGGCTTCTATCGATGAGTACCCCTCATGATGTTCCCCTGATGGAGTACGGAATGAAGACCCAAGACTATCCGTGTTCGTAAAAAGTCTTGTCTGATATGGTCCTTCATTAATTCTGGAAGCCGTTAGGGACACGCCCTCCAGGAAGCGGTCTATGGATATGGCAGCCCTTCTTCCATCCAAGATAGAGGTTATGGGGGAATATGCCTGGTTGGGTCTGACTAAGCCTCCTCCCACAAATAATCTTTCTGTTTGTGTGGAGAGCGTAAGCGGATCAATCTTGAGGTCTGTTATAAAGTTCCGAAGTTTTGGGTCCTCGACGGCCAAGTCCCCCATGCCGAGGTAGATTGCGCTGTATTCATCCGTTAAATCATTGGTTGAAAAATTAACTCCAAATTTCTGGTTGAACCGGATGTCAAGTCTCGAATCCTGCAATACCGCAAAATCGCCGTCTATATCCTCTTCGACCAATCCATGCCCGAGGAATTCCCTGACTTTCCCTCCAAGTTGGTCTCGCCCCTCAAGTATGACCACCTCATAACCTTTTTTCAAGAGATCAAAAGCGGCGGTCAGGCTGCTAAGACCTGCCCCAACAACAGCCACTCGAAAGCCCTTGGCGGCAAGTGGTCTCATTTTGGTTTTTTTACTCGAACCAAATGAAAGGGCAGCCTTTTCCAAGGCCCGTATCTCAATAGAATCCCCCGATTCTGTTCTCTTGCAGGAAGATTCACAAGGACGATCACAAATGCGACTGACGATTCTGGGAAATGGGACTGTTTTTGTTACGGTTGCAAGGGCGGTGTCAAAATCACCTTTTGAAATGGCCGAACACATAGCCCTGACATCGACATGTATCGGGCATGAGGCCACGCACCAGGGTGAACACTCCTGAATACATCTGTCCTCTAGTTCCCTGAGATCTGTCTGATTCATACGGTGGCGCCATTTAATATGATTAAAAAATTATATGGCCCGGGAGGTAGTTCTACCCGGGCCACTGTGAAAGACCGTTAGCCCAGAGCCTTGAGTCCGGCGAGCACCTTTTCGGGCAGCGCCGGCGTTTGTCTAATCCTGACACCGGTAGCGTTAAAAATACCGTTTATTATAGCGGCGTGCGGGGAAGTCAGTGGGAGTTCGCCCACACCGGCCGCTCCGAACGGACCATGCTCTCGGGGATTCTCAAAATAGTGCAGTTCCATATCGTCCGGCACATCTTTTGTGTATGGCAGACCGCAGTCAACCAGGCTGGTGTGTTTCTTAAGATCTTCAAAATCCTCAGATAGCGCCAGACCTATGCCCTGCGCCAAACCGCCATACATCTGACCGTCCACCGCGAGTTTATTGTTTATTTTTCCTATGTCCGTCATCACCGTCAGTTTCTCGACCCGTGTCTTACCGGTTTTGGTATCAACTGCCACTTCCGCCATGAAGACACCATACATGTATACCGGAAAGGGACTACCCTGGCCATTCTCATCGCATGGAGTACACATCGAGGCTGTCCATTTCCCAGAATACTTGAGCGGAATGTTTTCAGCCTTCATTTCTTCGTAGGTTCTGAAAGATCCATCTGGCTTTCTCATTGCGTTCAGGAGCATTTCACAACCATTGTTGATTGCGTTGCCTGTCATGACCTGCTGCCGGCTTCCACCTGACGGCCCACTGTTAGGAACTGTCGCAGTGTCGTTCATGACCAGGCTGATTTTCTCCGGGCTTATGCCAAGAGGCCGTAGCGCTTCATGACAAGTACCCAGAGCGCCTATGTCCGCCCCTTGTCCATGATCCTCCCATGACGAAGATAGCGTTACACCTTCAGGCGTTAGTTCAACCCATATCTCGGATGAATCAGGACCGTCAAGACCACAACCATAAATACCTATGGAAACGCCAACGCCCTTCTTCATTTCCGGGCTGGAGTCCTTTTTACTCCTCTCCAGAGCAGCCTTGTAGAGCGGTCTAAGTTTGTCGATCATCTCTGGTAGGGAATATACCTCAGGGGCCTGACCGGTAGGTGTGGTATCTCCGGGTCGGTATACATTTATATACCTCAGTTCCAGTGGATCCATCCCTATCTTTTCCGCCAGTTCGTCCATAAGGCTCTCGGAAGCCAGGAAGCTTTGAGGCGAACCGTAAGCTCTGAATGCCGAACCCCAGGCGTGATTAGTGCATACTGTCTGTCCGAGGCCACGTATATTAGGGATGCCATATCCAGCGCCGATAAACTGGGCGCCACGTACCGTCAACAAATCTCCAAATTCAGAATAGGGACCGTGATCCACTATCCAGTCACTTTCCATGGCTATAATCTTGCCATCCTTATCAGCGCCATACTTCATGTTGATGAAAAATGGAGAACGTTTACCAGTATAGGTTATGTGCTGGTAGTAATCATAGGCCAGGGCAACCGGTTTGTTCGTAGCCATTGCGGCCACTCCGACCAGCGCTTCCATGGTAGGGCTGAACTTGTAGCCGAATGTTCCTCCCGCCGGGTTCTGGATGATCCGCAGTTTCTCGGGCTCTACCCCTAAACCCGGACAAATCATGGCGTGATGCAGATGGATTCCTATGCTCTTGGAATGGATTGTCAACGTGCCTTCATCATCAAGGTAGGCAAAACCAACATCCGGCTCCATGGTAAGGTGAGGCTGTCTTTGCAGGTAATATTGGCCCTCAACAACGTAGGCGGCTGATTTCATCAATGGGGCGGTATCAGCGCCTTTGGCTCTTTTCTGCTCATAATAGATGTTCGGGGTGCCCGGATGTATCTCGATGGCGTCTTCAGCCATAGCCGCAGGAGCGCTCATATAGGCCGGCAACTGTTCGAGGCTGACAACTACCTTGTCTGCCGCGGCCTTTGCATTGGCGACCGTGTCCGCCGCTACTATGGCTATGGCGTCTCCGAACTGAAAAATCTTTTCATCGCAAAGAATGGGGCGATCCCATCCATCACCCTTGTTCGTCGGAAATGTGATCAAGCCAGTGATGCGGTTCTTTCCCTTTACATCCTTGTGAGTGATAACCTTCTCAACTCCCGGCATTTTTTCGGCTTCAGATGTGTCAATGGACAATATTCTGGCGTGGGACACCTTGGCCTGGACTAGCGCCAGATGCAGAGTTCCGGTAGGCATCTTGGCAATCAAGTCAGCGCCATAATCAGTCATCCCCGTCACTTTGGCTATGGCCGTGGGTCTGGGATAATTAGTCCCCCATATCTTTCCATCCTGCGGGAGTTTGAAAGCCAGTTCCGACTTAGTCATTTCCCCGCGCAGAACCTTGGCCGCATCCATGACTGCATCGATCAGCGGCTTGTATCCTGTACATCGGCACGCGTTGCGGTTCTTGTGAAACCAATCCCTGACATCTTCCCTGGATGGGTTTACATTGTTATCCAGAAGGGCTTTGGCTGATACGATGAAACCAGGCGAACAGAATCCGCATTGGGCTCCACCATGTACGGCCCAGGCAAGCTGAAGCGCGTGAAGATTGTCCGGCGTTCCCAAACCCTCTATGGTGGTCACGCTTGAGCCCTCTTGCAGCCTCTTGACTTTGGTCATACATGATTTAACGAGCTTGCCGTCCAATATCACCGAACAAGCCCCACATTGACCTTTGCCGCATCCTACTTTTGTGCCTGTTAATCCAAGCTGCTCCCTAATCACTTCGGCCAGGGAACTCTCAGGGTCGGCAAGGATCACCCTTCCAACACCATTTAGGTTGATAAGTCTCTTGATCATCTATCAGTATCCTTTCTAAGCATGAAAATGATCCAAGGAATTGAATTTGACCATAATTCTGATGGGCAATTCTCCAGAATTACGCCTTTGCCTCAAGAAGAAGACGCTCCCTGTCCCCCCAAAACTCCACCACTTTTATTGGCGCTACTAACGCCAATTGATCACTGTTTATTCCCAGGAATCATTTTAGCTAGGTCACATGGACCTTGTGAGAAATCGATGACCGCACTGTCACCGATCTAGAATGAAACGTGTTTGTTCAGTATCCGCCCCCTTCCGAAATAATCAACCTAACCTTCTCTGACTGAAGGGTAATCATGCAAAATGCCCTTATGATAAGGATCGATACCCACTGTGTCAAGGTAAATTATGTCAGTATGGACATATGCGCTTGCAGACACAACCTGAAGCCCGGCAGGGTTAAGAATTTATTGTTAAAATTATCTTGTGTTGCTCTGGGTCGTTTGCGCCATGCGGCGCCTGTTGCAGTTTCATTCCTGGATTGGACGGTTCGGAGGAACGACGGATCAAAGTTCCGTGCAGCGTCTATCCCAAGGAATGGGATTTACTTGCATGTCGTTTCACTTGTAACTAACTTCCTCGCGCACGAACCTGTCGAAGTCCTTGAGAGCCTGATCGTAATTTTCTCCGTCCACTCTCATAAAGAGGTAGTAAACGTGGTGATCTCCTGGCACAAGGTATAGGATGCGATGTTGCGGGACAACCGGACCCAGCATTATGGGAATTCTTGATCCGGAGGCAGTGTCCTCGATAACGCTTTTTGTCCAGCCCGCTGGAATATCTTCTTTTTCCGCAATCTGTTTTTCGTTGAGGCGTTTTCTCTTTCGTATGTATTTGGTCCGGAACACGACCTTGTAGGAATTTTTCCCGTTTATCATTGTGTATTCTTCGGTATCGCCTGGCCTGATGATTTCCCCGCCCGGGAATAATGCGGGATAATGAATTGCCAGATTTTCTATCGGTCTGGATGTGGGAGTTTTTCTGATCTCGATGAACTTGTCATCATCAGCGTCCCTGAATCTGGTGGTTGTTTCATCCTCGTAAATGACAGGGATCGGTGGCAGGGTATAGTCTTTTACCTGTGAGCTTCCCATACAGCCTGTAACAAACAATGCCACCGTCAAAATAATTGCCGTGTGTCTACGGATCATTTCCGAACGATGGCGTTCCTGTTCGCCTTTTTTAAGCGTCATGTGACAAGCTCTGTTTTTAACTTTAGCTTATACTTATCACTCCGCCAGGATTTCCGCCACTACAAGAAACATGTCCGCCGTCTGCCCCGATTCAGGGCGCAATCCTGCTCCATCAACAGGTAACACCCCTATATTATAACACTAACCAAATCAAGGAACATCCCGAACATGTGCCAGCATGACAGTAAAGGTCAAGGTTATCAGAGCTAACTTGCTTTTTTTGTTCCGCATATATCCCTCCCGCGCTGCGGACTTGTTTGATCGAGAGAAAATCGCGCAGAATCACTTTAACTTATCTTCAAGAACATTTTTTACGCTCCGGATATTCAATGACCTGCTGATCCAAGGATACCGCTTGCCGCAACGCTCAGGATTATCACCTCAAGCAGTGACAGCAGCGCATAAACCCTGTCATTGTTCTTCCATAATGTCGGTATGATAACCAGAAAACAGATGATTGTAATACCGGCCAGGAGAGCAATTCCGATGAAATTCAGGAAATCACCGTATCCGAGCAGGTAGACCCAATTCCAACCCGGATGCACGTTTGCTTTCTGGAGGTACTGTGAAACACTCATTCCCCAGTAATTCGGTATCTCAGCCACAGGAATGTATGGCTTGATTATTCCTGTCAGGTAAATCAGATAAGTAACAAGAAGTATCCCTAAACCAAACAGCATGCCTTTTTCAAGAAATACCGCATACACTACCTGCTCCGGACCGGCTTCAAGTGATTTCTGTGTATGATGCGCCATGTTGTAGCCTCCTTATTGCGCTATTACCCCTACGGATCGATGCTCTTCATTCATTCAGAATCCAAGCCCCTTGCTCAGTGCCTTCAAGCCGGCAAACCCCAGCATTCCGATCACTATCCATCGCACCATTCCGGGCTTGGCAACCTTAAGCAGACGGACCCCGACAAAAGAACCAGCCATGATGCCTATCAGCGAGGGTACAACCATCATTGGTATGACACAGCCCTGATTGAGGTATATCCATGCCGCTGAGGTGTCTGTTATTGAGAGGAGGAATTTACTGGTAGCCACGCTGATTTTAAGAGGCGCACCCATGAGGAGATTGAGCACCGGCACATTGGCCCACCCCGCCCCAAGCCCGAACATGCCCGCCATTATGCCGATCACCACAAAAAGAACCAGGCCCTGCCAGGTGCGATGGATCTTCCAGTCTATTATCTCACCGGTGCTCGCCTCCTGATAAACCCCGTAGATTCTTAGCGCCGAAGATATCGGATCAGCCTTCGGAACATCCGGAACCGCAGACTTTTTTGATGTCAACATGAGGATACAAATTCCCAGGATTGTCACACCAAGTGAAATCTGGACAACCTGCGTCGGCAAGGCAAGACCGATCATTGCGCCAACTATAGCGAAGGAGCTGGCTATTAGCGCAACCGGCACCGCCAGCCTCAGGCTTGCAAGATTCATTTTCAGAAGCCCCGGCCCAGCCGCAAGCGCTCCCGCCAGAGCCACCAGCAATCCCGCTCCCCTCACAAAGTCAAGATGGAAGGGAAAAAAGCCGCTTATTATGGGAACAAAAAGAACCCCTCCCCCGACACCACCCAGAACAGCCGCTATCCCCATCACGAATGTAACCACCAAAAGTATGACTGGCCAAATCCACCACGCCAGCGCGCCCGATGTGTCCGACGTAACGCCGGAAACCTCGCAACACCCAATACCGCCTGCGATGTGAACCGACAATAAGAGCGCCAGGCCAAACCAGCTCATTTTACCGGTCTTTGTCATAACAAACTCCTGTAGTTTAGTCAAGAATATCCGTGGATGCACGCCAATCCGGCAATTAACAGTTAACATCCACAGATACACGGTCAACCTGAGTCCTGACCTTGATCACAGGTCAGGCGCCTTCACGAATATTACGGTTATCTGTTAAACGCTTCTGGAATTTTTTTCATTGCCCAACCCTCGTTCGTGAGTCTGAATAAAGATATTGCTGATTTCTTTCGGGACAGTTTAGATGCATCAACGCTTCCTGAAGAGGCGCCCAGAGAATTGCCGGGCAAACGCCAGTTCAGGAATTTACCAGCCTCTTGCGCTAACAATTTTATCGACTTCAGCCTGCTTTATCCTGTTTTCCTGTTCCTTTTTTCTTTTACAGGCGTCGATCAACTTCTTCTGTAAGGATTCGATGTCTGCGGGTTTCATTATGTAATCGTAGGCGCCCAGTTTCATTCCCGCGATTCCTGTTTCGACGGTTCCATGTCCGGTCAACATGATAGCTTCCGTAAGCGGCTTGATCTGTTTTATTTCCTGCAATGTCGCTATGCCGTCCTTTCCGGGCATCATAACGTCCAGCAGGACTACGTCCACGTCCCCGGCCGTGGTTATTGAAACTGCGTCAGAGCCATTAAAGGCTTTGGTTACATGGAAGCCACGTGACTCCAGCCTTTCAGCCAGGAGTTCGACGAAATTTTCCTCATCATCTACAATGAGAACCTTGACATTCATTTTAGCCTCCGGCAATGATCAGCGCTTTCTGCTTTTATCCAGAATCTCCTGAGCGGTATCAAACTCGCCCGCCTCAGCGAAGGTGGCGGCGACCATGGACTCCTGGAGTTTTTTCTGATAGGCGGCTTTAAGAACCTTCATCAGGTTTTCGATAGGCACCGGTTTTCTGAGGTATTCAAAGACGCCGAGTCTGCGGGCTTCGGCTTCATCTTGTTCTGAGCCATGTCCGGTGAGCATTACAACCTGAACTCCCGGAAAAGCCTCCCTTGCTCTTTTTAGAACTTCCATGCCATCCATGCCGGGCATTTTGAGGTCAAGGAGCATGACGTCCGGGACCTCTTTTTCGAGTATTTCAAGAGCCTGTTCACCGCTCAGGGCGACATTGGAATCCAGGTTACGCATTTTCATGCGCTCATCCAGGGTTCGAACAAAATCCTCTTCGTCATCAACCATCAGGACCTTAAATTCCTTCATCATATCCTCCCAAAGACAGTCGTTTCAGTCGGTCTGTCAGTTTTGGCGCCAGCCTGGCCCTAATATCATGGAACCGGTATCGCGTCCAAAAACTCATCAAGCCTGCTTGCTTCAAAGTATAGCCCTTTTTTGATCATTTATAATCCATATTCACCAGTTCCAGTGTCAGAATACCTGAATCGGAGGATAAACCGGCTTTGGAATTGATTGCGCCGGCAGTGGCCACCAACTCTTTCCATTCCCCTGATGTCTCAAGATCATCGAGGGACTGGTTCCTGCCGCTGTCTGATTCCATGCAAAACTCGATAAATGTTTTTTTGTTTTCGTTCAGTCGCGAGCGTATCTCAATTCTTTCTCCGCGTTTTGCGTTTTTCATGAGCAATTCCATGGACTGAAACAACAGCATGCGTAACTTCACCGGTTCGCATGTGAGCGTTAACATACTCTGATGAGGCCTGTTGACGAAGCTGACCTCCCTGGAACGGGCAATTCTCTGGGTCAAGGCGATGACCTGATCAATGACTTCAGGCACATTCTCTGAAGTAAAGTCCGAGTCCGGAGTATGCGCAAACCTGTTTAACTGTGTGGAAATTTCGTCGCCCCTACGCACCTGATCTTCAACCTTTGACAGGATGCCGCCAAATTTCTCCTTGTACTTAAAGGAGCCGTCGTTGACCATGTCGAGAAAATCCTGCATCAAACCGCCAGATTCCCTGATTATCGCAAGAACGTTTTTTAGTTCATGAGTCGCAGTGGCAGTGATTTTCCCCATAAAAAGAGTTTCTTTCACGTGACAATCCTCCACTTCCCTATTCCGCGCCTATTTCTTTACCGCAGCGGTGATTTTGTCCATAAGTTCTTCTATTTGCAAGGGTTTCATGAGATAGTCATACGCGCCGATTTTCATACCTGCTATACCTTCGGTGGTTGACCCTATACCGGTTAGCAGTATCACAGGGGTTCCAGGCGCGATCTCGGTGATTTTACCCAGAACCTGCAATCCGCTCATGCCCGGCATCATGATATCCAGAATGACTACATCCGGTTTGTCTTTCGCTAGCGCCCTGAGTGCCTGCTCTCCATCAAACGCGGTTACCGTTTCCATGCCTCTCATGCGAAGTCTTTCCGCCAGCGTTGTGGCGAATTCCTGCTCATCGTCTACTAGCATCACCTTAAAGCCGCCCATGCTAACTCCCTTGTGAATCCTGATGTTTTCTGGGTAGGTAAACGGTGAACCTGGTCCCCTTGCCGACTTTGCTCTGCACTTCGACATCCCCTCCAAGTCTCTTGACAAGGCCGTAAGTTATTGACAGCCCCAGACCGGTTCCCTTGCCTGAAGCCTTGGTTGTGAAAAATGGCTCGAAGATGTGTTTCATGGTATCTTCAGACATGCCGTGACCGGTGTCCTGAATGGTTACGCCTATTGTCGCCTCGTCCCTTTCAAAAGTCGCCACAGACACTGTCCCACCATCCTCCATGGCCTGAAACGCATTGTTCAGAACATTCAGAAAAACCTGCTGCAGTTGACCACGGTCGGATTCTATTTTCGGGAGTTCACGTGCAAAATTGAGATTCAGTTTTATGTTTCTGTACAAGGCTTCCTTTTCAAGAAAACCGACCGTTTCCTTTATCACGTCGTTTACATCAAGCACCTGTATTTCAACATCCATCCTTCTCGCAAAACCCAGGAGGCGATGAGTGATGGTCCTGCATCTCTCAACCGATCCAATTATCGCTCCCACAGGCCCCAGAAAACGGTCCTTGTCCGGAAAACCAGGAGTAAACTCGATCAGATCCTTCATGAGACCCGCTTTTTCATTGATGACTGCAAGAGGATTGTTGATCTCATGGGCCACTCCAGCAGCCAGACGACCTATCGAAGACAGCTTGTGGCTGTGTTCCATCTCCTTCAAAGCCAGCGCCCTCTTGTCATCAGCCTCTTTCATCTTGTCAAACATGCTTTTTGTCAGCCGGAGGACCACTGCCACTATCAACCCAACACTTATCGCAAAAACTATGAACAGGTCCGCCTTTAAGGTATACCAGGCCTTCATTACCTGAGCCTGAGGCTTGATCAGCATAAAAATGAAGTCCGCATTCGGAAAATAGCAATAAGTCACCATGACGCTTCGGCCCCGCGGATCCACACGCTCAACCACCGTAGGCTCATAACTGACAGATGGTATGCATGGACACCTGTCAAGAGCCTGTCCGTAATATTTCGAATTGGTCTGAAGAACTCCTTCCCTGTTCACAAGGAAAGCGTCACTTTCAGCGTCAAGCCCCATGGACGCTATCAGTTCATCCAGCTTCGCCGTGTTGATCGTTGCACGAACTACCCAAGGCTTCCCATTCTCAGGGAGGTGGTGGACAGCCAGCGCTATATGCGGAAATCTGCGATAACCCTTGAATACCTCACTGACGTAGGCGCCGTTTACCTGAACGTTCTCAAACCAGCTCTGCTCCGAATAATCCTTACCCTTCAAACTGTAGGGCCCCGCATAACTCACCTGAAAACCGGCCGAATCTATAAGCCCAAGATCCACAAACCCCTCAAACTCACGCTTCAATACCCTGAAAATACGGTTCAGATTCGACTCGTCCGCCAATTCATCATAAGAATACGCGGAGGCTATGAAATTGACGGTCGCAAGACGGTTTGCAAGAAAAAGCTCTATCGAGTGCTTCGCCTTGTTAACAAGAACCCTCTGGGGCCTTACTATCTCGTCCCTCAATACCGAACGGTATTCGTAATAATTTATGATCGTCATCAGGGACAGCGGCGCCAGCGTGATCAGCAACATTAGTATTGCCACATTTCTACGGACGATTTTGTAGCGGAAGGGAGAATTTTCCTGATCCGGGACTTCTGTCAAACGTGAAAATATCTGACTAATGGACTGCATCAAATTCATTGACGTCCCCGTAATGTGTTCCCGACGGGCTGGGCCTGGTTTCAGGCGGCTGTTCAGTAAAAAGGAGTCCGGCGCGGCGAATAGCGAGACTGACCTCATCGCGCCATAAACAAAGTATAGCGGTAATCGTTTCAAAGTGAAACATTAAAATTAGACAAAACGATGAAAAACGTTTTATTTTGGAACGTATTCGCCTGCCAATTGGTTTTATTTTGAAACCATTTATTCGCAGACCCACACAAACATACCTAATAACAACATGTTAGATGTGCTGCGCGCCCGCGGCGCAGCGCGCCGGATTGACAATGCAGCGCGTTGCAGTTACCCTCAAAACCGGATCAGGCCTTTTTCCAAATTCATTCACGAAGAGCTGTCCATTGGCAAGAATAGCATTTGGCGTCATGGGTGACGCCATGGGACATATTACGTTTTCGTCCATTGTAGCGTCGCTGCTTCCTGGGCATGAGTTTCTTTTTCTGGGAGGAGACCGTGTGAAGCTGATATCCGGCCTCGGATACAACACTGTCGAAATCCCGATGCTATCCACATATTACTCGAACAATCGCGTGGACATAAAATCCACGGTTTTGAACGCCGGCAGAATCCTTTTCAGAAAAAAGGCCGTCCTCCAGCACGTTGAAGGGGTCATGAAGGATTTTTCCCCGGACATCGTTTTTTCCAATTATGAATATTTTACGCCATTGGTGGCAAAACGTCTGGGGATTCGTTGTGTCAGCGTTGACAACCAGCACTCTCTGACAAGGTGCGACTGGCCGGTAAATCCCGGAGGCTTGATAAGCAGGATGCTCCTGGTGGCGCCCATGGAGCTGCTATACAGCAACGCTGATAGCTATATAATCACGTCGTTTTTTGACCTGCGCCCTCGCGATCCCGAAAAGGTTGCGGTGGTTCCCTCTGTTCTAAGACCTGTTGTGGAAAATTATAACAGTCGTGTAGGGGATCATGTTGTTGTTTACCAGACTTCGCCGACATTCATACCGCTGCTTGAAACGCTGAAAAAGATGTCGAGACCATTCAGGATTTACGGCTTCGGGGCCCGTCCCGCCGAAAAAAACCTTGAGTTCAAGGCCAATTCGACCGAGGATTTTCTTGAAGACCTCTCCAGTTGCCATTACGCAATTGTCAACGGCGGCCACAACGTCATCTCCGAGTCGTTGTATTACGGGAAACCCGTCCTGTGTTTCCCCATACATCTGGCCTATGAGCAATACCTGAACGCTTTCATGGTTCGTTATCTTGGATACGGGGACTATTCCACTTCCAGAAACCCCGGTCCGGTCCTATTTTCCGAATTCGAGACAAAACTGGATTTTTTCAGGAGTCGTGTGTCGTCAGGCACATTTCTCGGAAATGGGCTTCTTGCTGAAAAGCTTGAATCTCTGATCGCGTCATCTCCAAGCCATAAGCCTTCATAAAGACATGGCTTTCAAACTCTGCGGGTATCCTTGAAAACGCCCCTTGAAATCCTTGCGGCCGGGTCTGGCCGGTTTATGACGTTGAAATGACGTCGCTGAAATGATAGAAAACAAGGATACGAATACAAGCGAGCCAATCGTTTCAACTGTTTTTCAGGAGCATTCCGGAATTGACGAGTCATAAAATCGCCTACATACTGCTTTGGTTTCCCAAACCTTCCGAGACCTTCATTTTCAGGGAAGTGCTGAATCTGTGGAAGAAGGGTTTGGACATCCGGGTTTTTACATTGTACGGGGAACTAAAAGACAAGCTTTCTCCGGAGATGGCAGAGGCGTCGAAGAAGGTGGAACGTCTGGGTATACCCTTTTTCAGGAGGCTTCCGGCTGATATCGCCTACTGGTGGAATAGAAACCGGAGTGTTACCGCCAGACTGTTCAGGACAATACCGGTGCGGAAGTGGAAATCGGTTGAATTTGGCGGCGAAAATATTGTTGGGTTTCTTGCCGGTTTTACGCTGGCGAGAAGATTCGAAGAGGAAGGCATAACCCATATTCACGCTCCGTGGGCGATGGGGCCTGCGACAGCGGCATGGGCGGCCTCTGAACTGACAGGAATCCCGTTCAGTTTCACGGGAAGGGCCTGCGACATTTATCCGCCTGATGGGGCTTTGTCTGAGAAGCTTCGCGCCGCAAAGTTTGTCATGTCGGATAACCGAATCAATGTTCCTTACATGACCCGGTTTGCTCCGGAGACGGCAGACAGGATTTACGCAATCTATAACGGGCTACCCCTGGAGAAACATTCAGTTGCACCCGTGATAATGAAACCACCTTATCAGATTCTGGCCATAGGCAGGTTTGACAGGATCAAGGCGTTTGATGACCTCCTGTATGCCATCAGGATTCTGAAACGCAGGGGCTTGAAATTCCATCTGACATTGGCCGGCGATGGCCCGAGACGATTGCAGCTTAAATATCTTACGGCAAAACTCGGTTTGAGGGGTGTGGTTTCCTATCCCGGATTCGTTAGTTATAACAATGTTCCAGACCTGTTCATGAACGCCGATCTGTTCGTAATGTCAAGCGCCGTTCATGCCAGGGGAGATCGCGATGGATTGCCCACCGTGATTCTTGAGGCCCTGGCGCATCGTGTTCCGGTGGTTTCTACCAATGTTTGCGCAATACCGGAAGTGATCCGCAATGGAGAAACCGGCTTTCTGGTCGAGGAAAAACGACCGGACCAACTGGCCACCGCAATGGAAGAAATGCTCAGGGACAGGGATCGCGCCATTCGTATGGCCGAAAAGGGGCGTGAACTGGTGCTGGCGGAATTCGATCCCGACACGAATCATGGTCGTATTTATGATCTGTTCATGAAGACCGGTCGATTGCCATGAAATGGATTCGTCCGTGTCCATAAAAATCAGGAAACCTTTAACCACCGTCCTTTTGCTTCAGGATCTTGACTATGGGGGAACGCAACGATATGCCACCCATCTCCTCAGGCATCTGAACCGTGAGCTGTTCGACCTTGAACTCTGGGTGCTTCGCGGCGGTGAGGACATGCTTCCCATTGCTGAAGAATGTCAGGTGAAGGTGTCGTATTTTTGTCTTGATTCATGGGTGACACCAGCAGCGCTTTACCGCCTTTTCAAAAAACTCAGAGCCCAACCTCCAGATATTATTTATACATTAACCTCTGTACCCAACATTTGGGGACGATTGTTTTCCTATATTGTTGGAGCTCCGGTCATCGTATCAAGCTGGCGGGGTCGCAAAGAACAGCAGTTCGAATCCATCCTGTGGCATGCCAGCAACCGGGTCATCTGCAACGCTGAGGCGCTAAAACGCTTCGTCGTCCAAAGGCACTCCGTTGACCCCGACAGGACCGAAGTGATTCCAAACGGGGTTGACACCGAACATTTTACGCCTGATGAGAACCTCAGGACCGAATCTCCCACAATCCTTTACTTGGGGAGGATGGCCGGTATAAAGGATCCGATGACTGCGTTGCGGGCGTTCGAAATTCTCAGTTCGCGGGTTCCTTCGGCCAAGATGCTCATGATCGGGAATGGTAAACTGCAAACGCAACTGAAGTCGTACGCCGTGAAACAGAATCTTTCTGACCGTGTTACAATAATGCCTGGTGTTTCGGATGTCAGGCCGTTTCTGAGAAAGGCGTGGCTGCTCTCCTTGTCCTCCCTGTCCGAGGGACTTCCCAATGTCATTCTGGAAGCGATGTCTTGCGGACTTCCGGTTGTGGTGACCGCTGTCGGAGGAAACCCGGAGGTTGTTACAGAGGGGGTTACAGGACTGCTGGTGGGGCCTCGCGACCCGGAAAGAATGGCAGAAGCCATGGAAAAGATCATCAGCGACCCGTCACTCAGGGACTCCATGGGCCGAAAAGCTAGAGAAACCGCTATACGGAAATACTCCATCGAGACCATAACCGGCCTGACGGAAAAAGCCCTTATCAACGCCTGTCTTGATGCAATCCATAGAAAAGGAAGGACGGATATAGCAGATTATTGAGGATTGTCCGGCGCAAAGGCGCTAGCCTTGTCATGCCGGGCTCGATCCGGCATCCAGAATCCCCGAATTTCCGCTTTCAAGGGAATGATAGTCAAAATGCTGCGAATAATTCGCGTTTGTTTCCAAATTCAGATATATATCATCAAGAATCATCCAGCTCAAAGGCCGGATCTGACATAATTAACCGCCGCCTTTGTACATGGCCTTTATCAGGTCTGCAAAATTCTCGTTGATGTGTTTGCGCTTGACCTTCATTGTCGGGGTGACTTCACCGTCCTCTTCATAAAGCTTTTTGGGGACTATCGTGAATTTCTTGATTGTTTCGACATGCGAGAGAGTCTTGTTGACTTCCTGGACTTCCCGATCGATGAGTTCGACTATTTCGGGGGCCTTTGTGAGGCTTTCATAGGTTGTGAAGGGAATTTTGTTGTCTTGGGCAAACTGGACCACGTTCTCTTCGTCTATGACAATAAGGGCTGAAACGAATTTGAGTCTGTCACCGATGACGATCGCGTCATTGATGTAAGGACTGAATTTTAACTGGTTTTCTATGTTCTGCGGGGCAATGTTCTTTCCTCCCGCCGTTATGATCAGGTCTTTTTTCCTGTCGGTAATCTTGAGGAAACCTTTTTCGTCAAGCACACCGACATCGCCGGAACGAAGCCAGCCGTCCGTAATAGTTTCTTCGGTGGCTTCGGGGTTCCTGAAATACCCCATGAAAACATTGCCGCCCTTGACGAGGATTTCTCCATCCTGGTCTATTTTCACCTGAACCCCGGGTAAAGCCGGCCCGACATTTCCGAGTTCTATCTGATCGCCCTGATGAATGCAGGTAGGGCCCGATCCTTCCGTCTGACCGTAAACTTCCCTGAGTGGAACCCCTATGCCGTGGAAATATCTCAACACATCCGGAGAAATCGGGGCCGCTCCCGACACCGCGAGCCGCACACGCTCGAATCCGAGGCGCTCTCGCAGCTTATACAGCACAAATCCGTTAAACAGGGCCCTTAACATCTTCAGATAGACCGGAATCCTTTTTCCGCTGAAACGCCTCTTGCCGTATAAAAGGCTGACCTTTTCCGCTGTTGCGTAACTGACCTTCTTGAACCATGTGGCGTTTGCCATTTTTATCCGGATACTAGAATAGTATTTTTCCCATATCCTTGGGACGGCAAATATGACGGTGGGGGAAACTTCGCGGAAATTTGCCATAACGGTTTCGGGGCTCTCCGTGAAATTAACCGTGTATCCAAACCTTATGGGGAGGAAAACACTGAACATTCTTTCGGCTATGTGACTTAGCGGCAGAAAGGATACCAGTTGATCATCCTGATATATTTTCAGGGCTTCCCCGATCGACCATGTGGTCCAGACGATATTTTCGTGCGACAGCATGGCGCCCTTCGGCGGCCCGGTGGTGCCTGAGGTATAAATGATGAGCGCCATATCCTCGGGTTTGGTCCTGCTGACCAGGGAATCAAACAGGCCCGGCTCTTTTTGCTCCATTTCGGCGCCTAGTTGGAGGAGTTCCTCAAAGGTGCAGACCATCGGATCCGAAAATCTCGTCAACCCCTTGGGATCCATAACAATTATTTTCTTCAGACTCGGCGCCCTGTCGCGGAAGAACAGCGCCTTATCCATCTGTTCTTCATCCTCCGCGATAAAGAATTTTGCTTCGGAATGCGCCGTGACATATTCGCATTGCTGGGCCGAGCTTGTTGTATAAATCCCAACGGTCACGGCGCCCGCGGACATGGTTGCTATATCCGAAAATAGCCACTCAGCGCGGTTCTCACCTATTACCGCCACCTTGTCGCCCGGTTCCAGGCCGAGCGATACCAGACCAAGACAGCAGCGGCGCACATTCGCCAGGTACTCGCCCCATGTGATGTCCCGCCAGATACCGAGATACTTGTACCTCAGTCCTACACGGTCTTTATCTTTTGTGGCCCGTTCAACAAACATTTTCGGAACGGTCAGGGATTCTTCATTCATTCGCCAGGCGCCTCAACAATTTATTCTTTTGATTTCTTATCGAACGGATTTGGAAAAATATTGAAACCACGCATCATCGCCAGCGCTTCTTGCGTTTATACCTCTGATAGCCTTTTACGGAAGTCTCGGAAGCCATCCCCAGATAAAATTCCTGAACATCCTCATTTTCAAGCAATTTCTCAGGCGGGCCCTCAAGAACTATCCGTCCCGACTCCATTATAAAAGCGTGATCCGCAACACTCAACGCCTTGCGGGCGTTCTGTTCAACCAGAAGGATTGTTGCGCCGTCGCGGTTAATGGTTTCTATAATGTTAAAGATTTCGCTTACCAGCAGGGGAGACAGCCCAAGCGAAGGTTCATCCAGAATCAGCAGGGACGGTCTTGACATCAGGGCCCTTGCTATAGCCAGCATTTGCTGTTCACCGCCGGAAAGCGTTCCGGCCTGCTGTTTCAGCCTGTCCTTCAATAGGGGAAAGTACTTGAAAACCTTTTCCAGGTCGTCTGACACACCCTTGTCCCGCCGTATATAGGCCCCCATCATAAGGTTTTCCCTGACCGTCAGTTCGGGGAAGACCTCACGCCCCTCAGGAACAAAGGCTATCCCGAGCGGGACGATCTTTTCGGTGCGCATTCCGTCAATACGCTGACCCTTGAACCAGATGGATCCCTTGTCCGGCTGATCATCGAGATATCCCATTATCGTTTTCAGGGTAGCGCTTTTCCCGGCGCCGTTTGCGCCAAGTATGGCCCGGATCTGTCCCTCCTCCACAGAAAGAGACAAACCTCTGACAACCATTATCTTTCCGTAATAAATCTCTATGTTTCTCGTTTCAAGCATGCTCATGGTGCTGAATGTAACCGCCACCTGCCCTATTTTGATAAATCGCGTTACGGTCTAGTCCGTTCCGAGATAGGCCTCCAGAACCTGAGGGTCCGTGCGAACCTCTTCAGGCTTGCCCTGAATCAGCTTAACACCGAAGTTTAGAGCCATCACCTCGTCCGACACATCCATGACAAGATTCATGTCATGCTCGACCATCATGATGGTTATCTTGAGGTCATCGCGTATGTCGCGTATCCAGAACATCATGTCCCTTTTCTCTTCCTGATTCATGCCTGCGGTAGGTTCATCCAGCAGCAGGAGTTTAGGCTCCATAGCCAGGGCGCGCCCAAGCTCGACAAGCTTTCTTATCCCATAAGGTAACGCAACCACAGGCGTGTCACGGTAAGCCTCTATCTCAAGAAACTCGATGATACGTTCAACCCGCTCACGATGGGCTATCTCTTCTTTCGCCGCAGGGAAACCCTTCCCAAAAAACAATGCGCCAGCGAACACTCCGCTTTTCATGTGGATGTGTCTTCCGAGCAACAGATTGTCCATGGTAGAGAGATGGCTGAAGAGCTCAATGTTCTGAAATGTCCGGGCTATGCCGAGAGTAGCGGCCCTACTGGCCTTCTGTCCGGTAATGTTCTGATCCCGAAAGGTTACCGAACCCTTTCCAGGCCTGTAAATGCCGCTGATACAGTTGAAAATTGTGGTCTTGCCAGCCCCGTTCGGTCCGATTATGGAAAAAATTCGACCTTCCTCCACATCGAATGACACCCCGTGCAGGGCCACAAGACCACCGAATGATATCCAAAGGTCTTTTACTGAAAGAAGAGGCATTATAATAAGTTAAATCCTTATTTTCCCTTGTATGTCAGCCAGTCGGATATTTTCATCGGGTTTCCGTCCGGGCCGCACTTGGACAGAAAAACCGACTTCATGCCCTGATGATCCTCCGGCGTGAATGTGCAGTCATGCCCAAGCCAGTCATTCCAGTTGCGTATTGTTTCCATGGCCTTCACGAATGTCTCTGGGTTAAGATCCCTGCCGGCCCTCTTCAAACCCTCGACCATCGGCTCAACAAACACAAAACCCGCAAGGAAGAATATCCCTGGGTTCTGTTCGGTTGGAGCGTACTTCTTCTGAGCCTCCAGATATTTCTTCGCAAGCGGAGTTTCTATATTAAGGAAGTTTGCAAAAACCACCCCGTCCCACAGGCCCTTTGTGAGCTTGAACATTAGGGGAGCGTCGGACAATGTTGAGCTTGCCACCCATTGCGGCTCATAACCTACCGCCTTGGCCTGCTGAAGAATCATCGCCGCATGCTTGGGAAGTATCCACAGTATTACCGCATCAGCGCCGCTCTCCTTGAGTTTCAGCGCATGCGACTTAAGGTCGGAGTCCGTAACCTCGACAGGAACTTCAGCCACCAGCTTCATACCCGCCTTGTCAACATACTCCCTGACACCCTCCATGCCTTCCTTGCCGTAATCATCATTCTGGTAAAAAATAGCCACTTTCTTCTTGCCGAGCTTTTCGACCACATATTGGGTGAGCAGGAAAGCCTCATTCGAGTAAAGTGGGTAAACAGCGAACAAATATTTTTGCAGGGGCTGTGACCAATGTTTTGAACCGGTAGAAGGCCCAACCCAGGGGACCTTGTTTTCCATGAGATAATCTCGGGCGGCCATGCCTGTGGATGTGCCGACACCTGAGGCCACGCCAAAAATTCCGATGCTCTCAACAAACTCCTTGGCTATCGCCTTGGTCTTGGCCGGCTGATATGCGTCATCTCGAAGGAAATACTTGATCTTTCGTCCGTGAATTCCGCCTTCTTCGTTAACGAGATCAAAGTAGACACCGGTTCCCCGGGCAACAGCGCCCCAGAGCGCAGCCGGGCCCGTCTGGGGCCCCCATTGACCGATAAGTATCTCCGTGTCCGTCACTCCCCTGACCGGGTCCGCGCCCAGCGCCGTCAAAGGGCTTGCCATCAGGAAACAGGCCAAAAACAGAAACTGTAACCCTAAAAAGAGTCTTCTCATACAAAAACCTCCCGAAAAAGATTTGGGCCGGCCTACCGGCGGTTTTTATCAAAACTACCCAATAAAGACGCCTTCACTTTTCTGCTATGACAACATGTCGATCTTACAGCTTGTTTCCCAATATTGGCCACATCCAGCGGCCCCTAGCCCTTAAACCATCTCCCCTTCTCTTTGAGGAATATGAATGTATTGTTGTGTTGGGTTTCTCTGCCGTCTTTCGAGATCAGCCTCACCCTTACCTTGACCGCCGCAAGCTTCTCAACATCCGGCAGAGCGGTTCTGTCATTGTTGTCCATTATCTCGACTACTTCGAGATCCGAATATTCCCTGACCGCCAGATCGCTCTTCGAATACATCTCAAGGTAATCATCATAGCCATATTGCCTCTTGTATACCGATGACGGCGCCATGGCCTCCCATACAGCCTTTGCGTCCCTCGAAATCTCCGCCTCGAAATACGACCTCGCCTCTTTAATGACCGAAGAGGCCTCATCGTCATTCCCAGCGCAATGACAAACGGTTAGTGAACCAAAAGCAAAAAATGATGCGACGCACAGGGATGTGAGTTTAAGGAAAGCCTGTTTTCTCGATACGGGTGAGTATTTCAAATCTTTATACTTTTTTCTCGTAATGTTTGACAAACAACCCCGAGGGCCTGACACACAGGATCAAAACGATAACGGCGAAAGCCACCACCGATTTGAATTCCAGTGAGACGTATCCCCCGAAGAAGTTTTCTATCAATCCGAGCAGATACGCTCCGAGGGCTGCGCCGGGAAGACTCGTCATGCCTCCAAGAACCCCGCCAGCAAATCCCTTCAACATGGGGTCCAGCATCATGTTCGGGTCCAGCGTGGCTATCGGCGCTATCAGCATGCCAGCGACAGCTCCCGTCGCCGAACTCAGCCCCCACGTGAATGTCAGAATCCGCCGCGTGGGAATCCCCATAGCCTTGGCCGCAAACGCATTCTGCTGAACCGCCTTCATGGCCGTTCCCATTTTGGTAAACCTGAAAAAAGCGAAAAGCAGAAACATTATGGTCAGGCTCGCAACTATCGTCCACAGGTTTACTTCTGTGATCCGGATTGGCCCCAGCGTGAAGCCGCTATATTCCGAAAAGGGAATTGGGAAAGGATTCTGGTTCGCGCCCCATTTCCATCCCGCCAGACCGTAAAGAATCATTTCAGCGCCCAGCGTTATTACGATTGAACCGAGTATCCCGGGATTGTCAGCCGGACGCAGGAAGGACAACTCCAGGACTACGCCAAGGAAAAACGCAAATACCAGCGTCAATCCCGCTGCGACCCAGAAGCCCGCTCCGTAGCTCTCCATGATAGTGTAGGCGATAAATGTCGCTATCATCGCCATTTCACCCTGAGCGAAGTTCGGAACCTCCGACGTCTTGTAAATGATGACCATCGAGAGGGCCACAAGCGCATAACAGGCCCCGATTGATATCCCGCCCACAAAAAGGTCAAAAAAGAGGTTCATCTAAACACCGCCTAGAAAGGCCACATCTTCCAGTAACGTTTGAATCTGAGATATATGCCGTTTACACCGTAAGGCTCAAAAATGACGATCGCTATCATGATGGCGCCGATTATTATGCTCTGAATGTTCGGCAGACCTTCCGGCATGAAATAGCGTTTTGAAATGTCGAGCAGGACAGGCCCTATAATGGGGGCCTCCTGTATGACCTGGAGCTTGATCTGCAGATAAGTGAGAAGAGCGGCCCCAAGTATCGAACCCATGATCGAACCCAGACCTCCCACTATGATCATCGCCAGGAATGTTATCGAAAGAATGAGATTGAAACTACCAGCGCTGACATGTTCCAGCGCAAACGCCATAAGGGCCCCGGCCACACCGGCGTAAAATGCGCTCACCGCAAAAGACAACGTCTTGTACTTCAGCACATTGATTCCCATCGCCTCAGCCGCTATTTCGCTGTCCCGTATTGCCCTGAACGCCCGACCGACACGGGTCTTCATCATGTTGACAGCCGCCACTGTCATCAAAAATGTTACCGCTATTATTACGGCGTATTGCTGTGAGGATGTATGCGCCACAAAAGGCCCTAGCGACATCTTGGGCGCCTCAAGACCCATGTGACCGCCCGTGAATTCGGAATGGCTTATAACCTGTGTCACGGCCATGCCAAATCCCAACGTGGCAATGGCCAGGTAAGGTCCCTCGAGACGAAGCGACGGCAATCCCAACAGAAAACCAAAACCGGCCGACAAAAATCCCGCAGCAGGCAATGCCAGCACGAACGGCAGCCCAAGCTTCAGCATCGAAAGTACGCACGTGTAGGCCCCTATCGCAAAAAAGCCCGCATGCCCCAGCGATATCTGACCGGTGTAACCAACCAGGATGTTCAACCCAATCGCAACTATCGAGTTGATAGCAATCAGGTTTATCAAATAAAGACTATAATCCCCCAGAAAGAAAGGGGCCAGAATTAACAGGCCAATTAGCGATATGACGCCGAACAGGGATGTCTTGGTCCTGCAAAGCTCTATATCTTCGTAATAGCCTCTCTTCATGTCCATGGGCAAATCCTACCGCTAGGCCGTCGTAGACACCGAGGTTAAAAATCATAATTGTAAGTTATGGGAAATTCATTCGTGTGAACAAATACTGATTGTCAATGTCTACCACAAGCCATCAGGACTGTCAACATGAACCGGCAATGCCTCAACCTGGTTCCGAATCCCCGAAACAGCTCATGGAAACATGCCGGACCTGACCGGGAAAAGCTGTTTTCCAACTCTGTATATAGGCGCCCGAAGTCTCATTTTGCCTTTGTGTTCCTGTTCAGTATATCGACCAGCCTGCCGCCGGCGGGTGACAGGTCGCCGACCCCCCTGAAAAAAATGTCAACTATCGAAGCGTCCGAACCGTAGTATTTCTCATTGGCGTCCCAATCAGGCTCTATGATGCCTCCACTTATGGAAATACCCATGAAAAGGCCCTTTGCGCGGGAATATGACAGAATTCCCGCAGTCAGGGCAATATCCGTTGCGGCTGAGGCGTCACGCCCTATTGGCCCGGCGGCCACAGAAGCATCCACACCTATCGTGAATTTGTCCCTGAATAGTCCCTTAAGGCCCACCTCGCTCATTACAACCAGAACCAGATCCGTAGACTGAACCCCCATCTGCCAGCCCACGCTAGCTCCAAGGAGGCTGAAAAAAGCGGGCGGCCCCCACTTTGAACCGGAGGTCTCTTTTCGAAGGGCCACACCCTTACCGTACTGTCCACCAAAACCAAAACCCACCTTCAGAACCGACGGGAAAATGACAATTGCCTGCGATCGGCGCAGCAGGTCCCTTGGAATGCCCGAATCCGGGGCCTCCATTATCTCCCTTATTGCCGACGCCGCCTCATTCAGACGGTTTTCAAGTTCGGGGTTTTGACCGTGTACAACAGGACAAGACACCATTACCGAAACCAGTAATACGAGCGATATGGCCAGCGGCCTCTGAAACATAGATAAGCCTTTCAGTTCCAACCGATAATTGACTTCATTATATCTATTTGATAGTACATCATGACGGATATGAAAAGTCTATCAAAACTATGCGGAAACATGTTTGTGACGCAGTGATTACGCTTGACATGAAAAATGCTTTAAGTTACTAGACAGACTATAATTTTTGCACAAATAGCCCCGTTTCGAAATTATTCGTAAGGAGCCAGGCATGAAAAAAGGGTCGCTTGTTATCCTGACAGCGCTCATGTTTCTTGTTTTGTTGGCAGGCGAGCCAATCGCGGGCGAGGCGCCGATCCGGATTGGCGCCATCCTTCCGCTGACAGGCGAACAGGCCGAATTTGGAGCGATAGAGAAGAATTCGTTTATAATGGGGCTTGAGGAGATCAACCGGGCTGGCGGCATAAAAGGCAGACCCATTGAATTGCTTTTCGAGGATGATTGCGGAAAGCCTGACAATGGCCGTCTGGCGGTCGAGAAACTGGTCACCCAGGAAAGTGTTGTGGCTTTGACGGGCGGATATTCGTCGGCCGTGACATATGTCATGTGCGCCGTGGCCCAGCAACTCAAGACGCCATTCCTTGTAACGACCGGTTCAGCGGACAAGATAACCGAACAGGGGTGGGATTACGTGTTTCGCATCAATCCGCCGGTGAGTGAGTACTCAAAAGCCCTGAATTCGTTCCTGTCCGAGATCGTGCGGCCCACCTCCGTCGCCATACTTCATGAAAATACGCTTTTTGGACAGTCCGGCGCCAAGGAATTTGCAGATCAGTGCGAAAAGGCCGGCATAAAGATACTGGTCAAGGAAGGTTATGAATCCGGCTCTACCGACTTCAAACCTCTATTGATAAAGGTAAAGTCCGCCCGGCCCGATTTTGTCTACATGGTTTCTTATGTCATGGACGCCGCCCTGCTGATGCGGCAATCCATGGAACTCAACTTTAACGCCAGGCTCTTTGTCGGCGCCGGAGCGGGTTTCACAATTCCCGATTTTGCCAGACAAGCCGGCCCAGCCGCCGAGTATGTCTTCTCAGCAGACCTGTGGACCCCTAATCTCCCCTATCCGGGCGCCATGGAATACTACAACAATTACCAGAAAAGATTCGGTTCCGTCACCGGTTACCATGGAGCGGAAGCTTACGCCTCAATCTACGTAATCGCGGACGCTCTGAGAAGAGCCCGTGAAATTACCCCCGAAGCAATACGTGAGGCCCTCACTTACACCGACCTTATGACTGCTTTCGGGCCCGTCAAATTTGTAACCTACGGAAAGAAAAAACAGCAGAACGCCCTTCCCACATTTCTGGTTCAGTGGCAAAAAGGCGCGCTGGAAACCGTATGGCCGAAAAATGTCTCCACAAAGCCTTACGCATACCCTGTGCCGGAGTGGAGTTCCCGGTAACCCCCCTCCTGGAGCAGCATCCGTGACGGCGACTGACGTCAGGCCTCTCCTTCCGGTAAAACGTCCGGATTTTCTCGTCCCCAATGTTAGATCAGTTTTTCACACAGCGTCATTCAGGGCCTTGCGTGCGTTGGGCACGGTGTCAGCCGGGCTCACCTTATACCACGCCCCAATTACGACACCGTCTTCATTCAACAGAAAAGATGACCTGACTATTCCCTCATAGGTCTTGCCATACATCTTTTTTTCGCCCCACACGCCATAAGATTCGGCTACCTTGTGATCCACATCGGAAAGCAGTATAAATCCCAGCTCATATTTGTCATCAAACTTCTTCTGCTTTTCCGGCTTATCCGGGCTGATACCAATAGCAACCACTCCCGCCATGCCCAATTCCGGCTCGGCTTCCTTGACACTACATGCCTGCTTCGTACAACCGGGTGTGTCGGCCTTCGGGTAAAAATAGACCAGGACTTTCTTCCCCCGAAAATCTCCAAGCCTCACTCCCTTCCCGGTCTGATCCGGCAGATCGAATTCCGGCGCCGTGTCGCCCTTTTGTAACTTGATCATATCGTTATTCTCCCATCGTGATCCTTGATACAAGAACCTTGTCGATCCTGTTGGCGTCCATGTCAACAACCTCGATCCTGAATCCATTCCATTCGAAACAGTCCGACACGGCAGGCACCCTACCCGCCTCGGACATCACCAGGCCCGCCAGCGTATGGAAATCAAGGCTGTCCTCACCCGGTATCTGCCCCAATGAAAACAGCTCCCTGAACTTCTCTATGCCGTAACCGCCGTCTATCAGCCATGTGCCGTCCGCCCGCTCAATAGCTTCCGGCTCCGAATCCGACTGCAACCACGGAATATCACCAACTACCCCCTCAAGCACATCATAAAGAGTCACCAGTCCCTGCACCGATCCATACTCATCCACCACAAGCGCTATGCTGTTCTTCGCTGTCTTGAAGGTTTCAAGCAATCGCATCGGAGAAATCGATTCCGGCACATATAGCACCGGCTTCATCACAGTCTTTATCTCATCCGCCGACTTGAGGCATTTCTCCGCAAGCAAATCTTTGGCCTGAAGCATTCCGCGCGTATGGTCCAGGCCACCGTCGCAAACAGGCGCCACATTATGAGGCCCCTCTATTATCTTTATCAGGTTAGATTCGTACGGTTCCTGCATCTCCCAATAAATGATGTCCTTCCTCGGAGTCATTATCGTCAGAATCCGGACATCATCCATTCTGAATATGTTTTCCACGATGTCATGTTCTGTTTTTTCGAAGACCCCGGCCTCGGCGCCCTGTTTCATGAGAACCTTTATCTCTTCCTCTGAAACCGGTGGCTCACTGGAACGTTTCGATCCTATCAGCCTGAGGATTATATCGCTTGATATGCTGAAGAAACGCACAAGCGGATGCGTGATTCTGGACAACAGCCGCATGGGTCTGGCGACCAGGATTGCGATGGCCTCCGGCCTGTGAAGCGCTATTCGCTTCGGAACAAGCTCGCCTATGACCACAGTCAGATATGTGATCCCGACAACCATTACGAGAACCGAAATAATCCTCGAATATGGAGCGAGCAACGGCATACCGGCGAGGGTTTCTGAAAGGCGGTGGGCTATCGCAGTCTCACCGAATGCGCCGTTAAGTATGCCTATTGATGTGATGCCAACCTGAATCGTTGAGAGAAAATTCCCGGGATCATCAGCGAGCTTCAGCGCTATCCGGGCGCGTCTGCTGCCGGATTCAGCCTTCTGCCTCAAACGAGCCTTTCGCGAAGAAACTATCGCAATCTCAGCCATGGCAAAAAGGCCATTCATAACTATCAGAAGAAATATTATCAGGATTTCCATTTTGTCTGTTCTGCGCAATCAATTAGCGCTGCGTTATTAATTTTGATCCTTCGATCCGAATACGGTAAATTTGTTAGTATATCATGAGCGTGCGCGGCGTCTCGACATTTTAGCCGTTTTCTGTATAAAATCAAAGTTTGGTTTATCATTCGTCCGACCGGGAAAAAGGCCACGACTGTTTTCATAAAAACGCCGATCCGGAATGACAAAAAAAATAAAAGGTTTCTCCCCTAATGATAGAAATTGGCGAGTATCAGGAAATAACCCAGATCAAACTCAGCCGCGAAATCAACGGCGCCCCCCTGTTCTGGGTTTCAGCCTACCTGGTAGATGACATACTCATTGACACCGGTTGTACACATACCGCCCGCTCATTGCTGGATTTCCTCGATGGCAGGAAAATCAGCCGGGTCATCAACACTCACTATCATGAGGATCACATAGGAGCGAACAGGCTGCTTCAAGACAGGCGGAATGCGCAGGTATTCGCGCATGAATGGGCTATCCCCCATATCATGAACCCGCCCAAACTGCCTCATTACAGGGAACAGGCGTGGGGCAGGCCCGACGGCAGCAACCCCGTAGCCATACCCAATATCATCGAAACGGAGCGCTTCCGCTTTGACGTTATCGAAACCCCGGGCCATTGTCAGGGACATATCGCGCTCGTCGAGCCTAACCGTGGCTGGACCTTTTCCGGAGACCTCTTCATTGGACGCGATCTCAACGTCGCAGGTCCCGAAACAAATGTCACCGAAATGCTGCGATCAATGAAAAAGCTTCTCTCCATGGACTGGAAGGACTTCGTGTTGCTGACCTCCCTACGCACAATAAGGAAGGACGGACGAGACGCATTGTCAAAATTTGTAGCCGGATATGAAGGTCTCGCGTTCAAAGCAAAATCGCTCGCCGCAAAAGGCATGGACACTAGATCGATCGTCAATCAACTGTTCGGGCAGGAAAGCGTCTTCGACGCCATTACCGCCGGGCAGTATTCCTCGGCAAACCTTGTAAACCTGTTACTGGAAGCCGAAATATGATAATATCACAGCTTGTTGGGAGTATGACAAATGACGCTATTTTCGATAGATGAATCAAAATGTAAAAAAGACGGAATATGTGTAGCTGAATGTCCGGCGTGTCTCATAGAAATGAAAACACCGGACTCAAACCCCACCCCTATCCAGGGAGCCGAAAACCTCTGCATCAAGTGCGGCCATTGTGTCGCCGTTTGTCCGCACGCCGCGCTGACCCTCAATTTCTTGAGCCCCTCAAACTGCGCTGAAGTCATAAAGAGCGAATTGCCATCTGCCGAACAGGTCGAGCTCCTCATGAAATCAAGGCGCTCCATAAGGACATACAGGGACAAGCCCGTAGACAGGGCGACCCTCGAAAGACTGATTGAGATAGCGCGACATGCGCCGTCGGGCCACAATTCGCAGCCGGTGAGCTGGCGTGTTTATGAAAGTCGTGAAGAACTCCACAGGCTTGTTGGCATAACGGTTGACTGGATGCGCTTCATGGTGAAGAACGCCCCACAGATAGCCGCAATGATGCATTTCGATCTTGTGATATCTGCCTGGGAACGTGGTAAGGACAGGATTCTGAGAGGCGCCCCCAACCTGGTGATCGCTCATGCCCCCGCGGATTTGATGCCAGCGCAGGCCGCCTGCATAATAGCCCTGACATACATGGAGCTCCATGCGGCCTCCCTCGGACTTGGAACATGCTGGGCCGGTTACTTCAACGCGGCCGCTACCATGTACCAGCCGATGAAGGACGCTCTCGAACTGCCGCCCGGACATCAGAGCTTCGGAGCCCTCATGATGGGATATCCAAAATACCCCTACAAGCGCGTCCCGGCCCGAAATATACCTGCTGTCTCATGGAAATGACACTCGGCGCCCATATATCCGGAGGCCGCTCCAATAAATCTTTCGCATTTGAGAAGGTATTCATAAGATGGATTTTCGATTTCCACCCGCTGACGATACACACCGTATCGATGTAAGCCGACTGGACATGCCGCCGCGGATATTGCTCGGCCCGGGACCGTCGAACTATCACCCGCGTGTCAGCCTGGCGCTTGCCATGAACGAAGTCGGTCATCTCGACCCGTCATTCATTGAGCTGATGAATGAAAACCAGGAACTTCTGCGATATGTCTGGCAAACCGGTAATCCGTTCACCATACCGGTGAGCGGGACGGGTAGCGCGGCCATGGAGGCGACCGTGGCCAACTGCGTCGAACCCGGTGATGTCGTCCTCATCGGGTGCAATGGTTATTTCGGAGAGAGGCTCTGCGACATGGCTTCGCGTTACGGCGCGGATGTGCGGCGAATAGAGAGGCCCTGGGGCGAGGTTTTTGATGACGCTGAAATAGCGGAGGCGCTGGATATTCATAAACCGGCCATCCTCGGCATCATTCACGGCGAAACCTCTACCGGAGCAGCCCAACCCATGGATGGTATCGGCAAGATATGTCGGGAATTCGACTGCCTGCTGCTCCTTGATACCGTGACGAGTCTCGGCGGCGCGCCGGTATTCCTCGATCGCTGGCATGTAGACCTGGCTTATAGTGGTAGCCAGAAATGCCTGAGTTGTCCTCCCGGCATATCGCCCCTCACCATAGGACCGAGGGCCTGGGAAAAAATCAACAGGCGTAAATCCCCTGTCCCGAACTGGTACCTCGATATGACCATGGTCGGCAAATATTGGGGGAAAGAAAGAACATACCATCACACCGCGCCGATAAACATGAACTATGCGCTTAGGGAAGCGTTGGCGCTGATTGCCGAGGAGGGCCTTGAGAAGCGCTGGGACAGGCACGCGCAAAACGCATCCGTACTGTGGGACGGCCTCAGCGACCTCGGTATCGACTGTCTCGTCGAACGGCGGTTTCGACTCCCAAGCCTCACAACTGCCTGCGTGCCCGACGGAATTGATCCCAAAGCCGTATGCTCTTACCTGCTCGAAAACTATAACATCGAGATAGCAGGCGCATTCGGACCACTCGCAGGTAAAGTTTGGAGAATCGGACTTATGGGCTTTAATAGCAGGCTCGAAAATGTTACATTACTGCTCGCGGCTTTGAAAGACGCCCTTGAATCAGCCTGAAAAAATATGATCGCATCCATCTCCGGTACAAATATCAATGGTTTATGCCGTGAATGAGTTTGACTCAAATTACGAGGAGAAAAGAAGTTATCCGCGATTCCGGATGCGGGTCCCCAACGCCCTGAGGGTCATAGCCCCCAATGGGGATTGCGTAGCGGACTTGCTCGATGTCAGCATGAGCGGAATCGGCATAGAATATTTCGATATGTTCAATTCCCTTTTCCTGACCCCCGGTGATATTGTTGACATCGAGTTTCTTGTCGCCCCCAATGAACTGAATTCCCCGGAAGTCGCCGAACTGCTCAAGTTGAAAATGATAGAACAGAACCCGGTGCTTACGGACTTCGACTTCGAGGCGGGTATCAAGGAACTCGGTAACCTGAGGTTCACTGCGCGTGTCGCGTGGACGTATCTCAACCGCCTTGGATTTGAATTCATCCCTCGATAGGATTTGACACCGGCGTTTTCCCCGAGCCGCCCTCCGGCAATCCAGCGGATTTCAACGCCCCCATTATCCGGTTAAGGTCTTCCCGGTTCTTGTACGGCAGACGCCGCGATATCTCATCCACCGAAAATTTGGGATGACTGATAAGGAAATCGTCAAGCGCGTTCCTGGCCTTTGTAGTTTGCCCCGTGAGGCTTAATGACGCTATCAGCCCGATGTTGGCAAAAATGTCCCGCTGGTTGAGTTCCTTCGCCTTTGTGAAATCCGCAAGCGCCTCATTGTACTTTTCGATCCCGATATACGCCAGACCGCTCGAATCATAATACCATGACGGCGCCATCGGGTTCAGACGTATCGCCTTCTTTATGCTCTCTATCCCCTCAGAAGGTTTTCCCGTAAACGCCAGAATCCTCCCCATGAACGCAAGCGCATCCGCATTGTTCGGATTCACCGCCAGGGTAGCCAGAGCGGTTTCCATCGCCTTGTCATAATCGCGCTTCACTACATACACACGGCTAAGTATCAGCTGCGCGGTGTCAGACGTCGGGTTGAGCTCAAGCGCCTGCGTTGCGTAACGCTCGGCCTTTTCCAGATCATCCTTCCTCGACGAACTCCATCCCGACTGTATGTCCGAAAGATATGTCCTGGCCAGTCCCGCCAGCGCCCTCGAAGATTTTGGATTGGATTCAAGCGCATCCTCAAAAATTTTACGCGCTCGCTTGTTCGACTCCCTACCCTCTGAAGCCATCACCTGCGACGCCTTCATCACCCTCTCGAAAACATCGGGGTCTATCTCCAGCTTCCGGTCAGCCTCGATCGATTCCGACGTTTTCACCGCAAGCTTTACCTGAAGGGCGGACGTAATCTTTTTCGTGATGTCGTCTTCCAGATCAAACACATTCCGGAAATCGGTGTCATATCGTTCCGCCCAAACATGTCCGCCGGTTTTGCTATCAATCAACTGAGCGGTAATGCGTATCCTGTCCTGCGACTTCTTTACGCTGCCCTCAAGCACATATCGCACTCCAAGCGCCTTTCCCACCTCCGGGATGTTCACCGGCCTGCCCTTGTAAATGAATGTCGAGTTCCTCGCTATAACAAATAAATCCGGTATCTTCGCAAGGCTAGTGATTATTTCTTCAGTGATGCCGTCACCGAGGTAGTCCTGCTCCGCGTCACCACTCATGTTCACAAACGGCAATACCGCTATGGACGATTGCGGAACCTGTTCCGGGCCTCCCTCAGCAACAGGCCTGACTGCAGGCTCAACTATCGCCGCAGGCTTTGGAGTGCCTCCAGGGAAGCGCATGACAAAAATGACGGATATGGCCGCAATTATGATCCCGACTATAATTATCGCGACATGCCTGAAAGACCTGCCTTTATCAACCGGCGAAGCCGATATGGGCGAGCCCTCCGGTAATACCTTGTAAACCCGCACCGGCTCGGGGATGTTCTTCACGGTGTGCGAACCCATTGCCGCAAAATTAACATCCACCTTCCCTTTCAACTGGTCATAGGCCTCGCCCGAAACGCATATGCCTCCCGGGTCAGCAAGACCCTCAAGCCTCGCCGCTATGTTCACACCGCTCCCAAACAGTGAGCCGTCCTGCTCTATGACATCGCCTATGTTTATGCCTATGCGGAATTCAAGACGACGATCCTCAGGTAATTCGAGGTTCTTCTCCCTGAATGTCTTCTGCAAATCCACCGCGCAATTCGCCGCGTCAACAACGCTTGCAAACTCAAGCAGGAAACCGTCACCCGCCGTGTCCACAACACGACCGCCATACTGCCCCGTCAGCCTGTATAGCTCCTGCCTGTACGCCGTCAGCGTCCTTACCGTCAACGCCTCGTCTGCGCTCATGAGTCTGCTGTAGCCCTTCACGTCAGCGTGTAATACCGCTGTCAGCTTGCGTTTGACCGTTTCCTGCGCAGACATTTTCTTACCTCATCCTTTTTGCGGTTATGACCCTATCGGCTCAAAAAGTAATTGACCCGTAAAATAATTCTATCCTGAAATGCGTTGGAATGGCAATTATTTGGTATACTGGCAAGCAGATGCAAACACGCGGGGTTATGGTATGGACGCTCTCGAAAAAAACGCGGATTGCAGGCATGACTTGGCCTGTCATTCCGGCAAGACTTTTTGAGAAATGCGAGAAAAACAAGGGGTTGGCAAAATGTTATCTTCAGGCTTTGGCAAAGCGTTGGCTCTATTCCTGGCGGTCGCCGGCTTGGCATTGTTCCATACCGCCTCTTTCGCCTCGGATCCTGTGCGCAAGTCAGCCGGGCATACCGTCTACGTTCCGGTCTATTCTCATATCTATATCGGAACGCAAGGACAGGAATTCCTGCTCGCTTCCACACTCAGCGTCAGGAATACCAGCGTCACTAAACCGATTACTCTCGAATCCGTGACATACCATGACACCGCAGGCAAGCTCCTCAAAAAAATGACAGACGCTCCCCTGCGGCTTCAGGCGCTCAACGCCGCCGAATACTTCATTAGCGAATCCGACGCAGCCGGAGGGTTCGGCGCCTTCTTCCTCGTAAAATGGTCTGCGGAAGCCAGGGTAAATGAACCCATAATCGAGGTGGTTAATGTGGGCGCAAGGTCCGGTCAGGGAATATCCTTTATTTCACCAGGCAAGGCGATAGAGTAGTTATCCGGGTATGAGGCCTCTGGCCCGGGCCATCCGTGATATTTCATTATGCAGGTCATAGAGGGATATCGGTTTGGCGAGGATTTTGTCCACGCCGCTGGAGGGGCCCTCCATCCCCGAATGTATCTGCGAACCCCATCCTGTCAGCATAAAGAATATCGGCGCGAGCTTACCCTTTCCCCGGGCAATGGCCTTTATGCTCCCTGCCACATCAAAGCCGTTAACCCCATACATCCCAAGGTCACAAACCACCACATCCACGTCATTGCCTTCATATATTGCAATGCCTTCCTCTCCAGATTCAGCCCTGTATATCCTGCCCGAATACTCGATCAGGCCGGCCTCCAGTGTATCAAGCACAGCCCCCATGTCATCTATCAGAAGCACATCAAGACCGAGATGTTTCAGCTCGCGTCTCTCAATCACAGACTCAGGCGCTATCGCCCCAATGAACGGGAAACGTACGGTCATTACGGTTCCCTCATTTTCCCTGCTCTCCACGGAAATATCACCGGAATGTCTGTGAACAATGCCGTAACATGTCGATAGCCCCATGCCGGTTCCAAGCGAACTCTTGGTAGTCCAGAAAGGCTGAAATATCCGGTCGAGGTTTTCCGGCTTAATGCCCATTCCCGTATCCTGAACCTGAAAATACACAGACCCATCTTCAATGTATGTCCTGATGTCCAGCCTACCACCGTCCGGCATCGCCTCCACCGCATTCTTTATAAGGTTCAGCGCCACCTCCATGATCTCGCTCTCCAACCCTATCATGTATGCAAAATCCGTCAGGGTAGCATTCAGCGTTATGGCCCCGCTCCCCTCAGACTCTGCCTTCCTCCACGGAAGACTCATGTCTATGGCCAGCCTCACCGTCGCTGTAATATCCATCGCACGGCAGTTTCGACGCGAAATATCCGGCTCTGTCCGGCAAAAGGCCTGTAAACGCTTCAGCGTCTCAGCCCCATACCGGCAGCTTGTCATTATATGATCAAGATACTTGGCTATCTTTGGTTTGTCAGGGGAGGAATCGAGACGGATCCACGC
>CAITZA010000053.1 GCA_903896745.1 uncultured Desulfomonile sp.
CGCTGTATCTTCGGAATACTGCCCACGAATAAGATCACCCGCAAAGAGAACCAGTTCGCATCTCGTGTCCTCATTCCGTATATCCCGCGCCAGTTCTTCAGCTATAAGGCTCAGGGCAGGTATATTGACGCCGTGCCTTGTTTCATCGCGGGAACTCCTGGAATCAGCCAGGAATGCAAAACTCCAGGAACCCTCCTTAGCGCCTGCTATTGCCGACTGAAATATCAACAGACCTGAAATGAACAGAATGTTAAAACAAAGAGTCTTGTGCCGGTTAATAAACTTTTTGGAGTTCATAATGGTTTCCTGAATCTTTGAGCGCTAGAAATTGATTGAGGCGTTCAATTCGATGAACTTTTGCTCCGACCAGACTCGGGCGCCCTGCCATGATCTGTCAGTTCTAAGCACGTAATCGCCTCGCTCGTCGAGTCCTTCGGGGTTAGTCATTCTATGGGAACCCTGGGTGCGGATTCGCATGAATTCTCCGGCTACCCCTACAATGAACCGATCATTTATCCTGAGGTCCGTTGCAAGGTTCAGCCTCCATGAAATCCCATTAGTTATTTCATAGGTGTGTCGCGGGGAAGGTAACCTGTCTACGTGATAATCGATGTTGTTTGCCGTCACATATCCGACGTCCCCCAACAAACGGATGGCCAGGCTTGTTCCCGACATCACGGAAGAGAAGTCTGCCATGTCGATTTCTACTCCGGTTACAGCCCCACCATAATAATGCCTGTAGTCCTGAGTGAACTGTATGCCCTCTCCCTCGTCAAAACTGTTTCTATCAGGTCTATAAAGTTCTTTCTGATACACGTCCGTGTAGGTGAACCTGAACTGTTGAGCCCTGTAACCAAGTATCCATCTGACGTTGGCAAGAACGGGCAGGTCGAAACCGACACTTGCGTCAACAGTCCAGCCCCTGGGACGAGCCTCACCCTCGCTGAATGTAGTCTTCTGGTTTGGCTGGCTTAGATCTTCCCAGTCACTGTCCTGAGCCATCAATCCGGAATACGTTAATAGCGTTGAAGCGCCTTCAAGATTGACCTGCAGTCCACGGTACATAAAGCCGGCTTTTATTACGCCGTAGGCCTGTTCCCACGGCCATTCGAGCCTGCTGAGCGGATCGACGAAATTGTTGTCAGGATCAAGAAACTCGTATGATGTAAAGCTGTTTATATACTTGCGCAAGCCCAGGGACATGTAGCTGTTGTACATGCCTGCGGTCTGTGAGCCCCCCGAGAAAGAGCCAGCGTTGGGCTGCAGGATCTGAGCTGGCGCTTCCGTGAAACAAAGCGCAACGAGCAAGGCAAAGCCAACCATCCGGAGACACTTCGGAGATAGCATTCTTTTCCTCCAGAATGTTCGGGCAAATAAAACGATGATGATTAACTTGTTGAAACAACATTAACCACTACATTCTAACACATTCACATAGCCATGAAAAAAGATTTTTTGGATTTTGGGCATTGACAGGAGCATGCCGATCTGATAGTTAGTAAACCAAATGACATGGATGGCCCCCTACGATGAATGTGTGGTTTATTTGCTGGCAAAAGCGTACCAGCGTGCTCATGCCGTCTCGAAGAGACGCCTGGCTCCTTACGGTCTGACGCCTGTCCAGCAACTGGTCATTGCAGCCCTGAATGAGGAAGACGGGATTTCTTCGAGTGATCTGTGCAGGAAGTTGTCCATGGACCCCGCGACATTGTCCGTGTTGCTGGACAGACTGGCCGAAGCCAACTGGATAATCAAGCAACCGGATCAGGATGACAAACGCTTTCTAAAAATCTTTCTCAACGAACAGTCAAGATCATTGATTCCCAAGATCACGGAAGAAAGACACAAAACAAATGAGGAAATACTGAAGAATCTGTCTCTGGAGGAGAAAGTCCTTCTGAAGAGGCTTTTGAAGGACCTCCGTGAGTAAAATTTTTTGGGCCAATACTTTGCATGCAAACTATATTTAAAGGCCATTCAAGAACGGTGGAAGGGGTATTCAAGATGACATCATGGAAAAAGACAAGCTTTGTGTGTTGCGCCCAGAATTGTGGACTGGAAGTAACGGTTGAAAACAATCGCATAACCAAAGTTCGGCCTGACCGGGAAAATCCTCGCAGCCAGGGGTATTGTTGCCGGAAGGGATTGAAGATAGCCCATTACCAACACCACGCTGATCGTTTAAAGAAGCCACTGAAACGCCAGGGTGATGATTTTGTTGAAATATCGTGGGATCAGGCGCTCGACGAGATAGCCGGCAAGCTGAGAGGCGTGATTAGAGAGTATGGGCCACGCTCTGTGGCCTACATGGGCGGAGGGGGCCAGGGCTGTCATTTCGAGGCGGCTTTTGGGGTGCGTCTTCTGCGGGGACTAGGGTCACAGTATCACTATAGCCCTCTGGCTCAGGAGTTGACCGGTTATTTCTGGGTGAATGGCCGCACATTAGGGAAGCAGTACTTCTGGACCGTACCGGATCATTCAAACACCGATATGCTGGTGGCGATTGGCTGGAACGGGTGGATGAGCCATCAGATGCCACAGGCGAGAAGGCATTTGAAGGCGATCTCGGACGACCCGAACAAACTACTTGTTGTAATCGATCCGAGGAAGTCTGAAACTGCCATGAAAGCGGACATTCACCTTGCGATACGTCCGGGAACGGACGCTTTGCTGCTTCGATCCCTGATCAGCATCATCCTCAGGGAGGACCGGCAGAAGCAGGATTACATCGACGCCCATGTGAGTGGTCTTGATTCCATAAGGTCATGGTTTTCCGATTTTGATCCGGTAGCGGCGATAAAACTCTGTGAACTGGACTACGGGCGGGTGATGGAATTATGCCGTTTGCTCGTTGAACGCAACTGGTCCTGCCATTCCGATCTGGGAATTTTGATGGGGCGTCATAGCACGGTTTCCTCTTATCTGGAAGCTGTCCTCCTGGCGATATGCGGTCGTATCGGGGCACGGGGAGGTAATTTCATACCGGGTCATCTGATGCCGATAGGGGCGCATTCCGACGAACGCGACCCGAAGACGTGGAGGACTACTGCGACCGGTTATCCAGCTATTATGGGGACTTTCCCGCCGAATGTCATGCCCGAGGAGATACTTTCCGGGCGTGAGGATCGCCTGCGGGCGGTAATCGTCAGTCAGGCAAACCCGCTCCGGTCTTATGCAGACACAA
>CAITZA010000054.1 GCA_903896745.1 uncultured Desulfomonile sp.
ATCTGATCCGATTTAAGTTTGCCGATGGTTTCGAGTTCCGAATGTTTTAGCTGTTCTATCTTTTCGGTCTCATACTCATTGTAGACATACGCTGAACAGGCCACAATGATCGAAATTACGGCAACCAACAGGGGCACTGACCATTTCCATGAAAAAAGGCCACCTGACTGTTCTGTTATTTCGGAATGCTGCAACCCCATGTACTTCTCCCCTGGAAGCTCGCTCCCCAGTCAGTGCGACAATCCTTAGAAAACTGACATCACCATTACCACAGTTCAGGAGAGTCTAATCAAATTGCGCGAAATTTCAATAATTCTTCCAAGCCAACACATCTCATAAATTGTTCCTGTTGAAAAGACAGAAAGTTAGAAATACTATCCCACTGAATTTGCCACAGCCTTTAGGAATTCACAAGACCTGCCCTCTCAAAAATACTGCCTAATTGTCGTGGCTACAATCGCAATCCTGTCCAAGCGTCACCTCGCGAGGAGCGCATGACCCACAGCCTTTACCCTTTTCCGATTCCCACTCCGAACAGACGTCGGAAGCTTTTGAAGGGCGGGCTTCAACTATTTCCAACGTGTATTTCAGTGGAAAACCGGCGAGAGGATGGTTGAAATCTATTACAATGTCGTTATCCCTGACTTCCTTGATTATTACCGTGTCTGGCCCCTCATCCATATTGGTGATAACGGAGATTTCCATTCCCGGGCGAGGAGCAAAGCCCTCGGGGAAGTGGAACTCCTTTTTGTCCTTTACCACGACGAAATCATCCCTGCGCTCACCAAAGGCCTCTACTGCGGGCACAGTGAAAGTCATGCTTTCGCCAGCGGAGCGCCCGACCAACCGCTTTTCGAGCCCGGGAATCACCTGCCTGAAGCCCGTCACAAAATCCATTACCTCAGGTGTATCAGCCCCTTTAAGAATTGGGCCGTTCTCAACTCGCACCTGATAACGTAACTTGACATAACTGCTTGTATCCAGAATCCTGAACACCTGATCGTTGGTGTTATTATCCATATATTGTTCCTCCGGTAAATATCTCTGAAATCTGCTGGATTGTAACAATCATCTCATCCAGCATCGGACAAGGCGGTTAGCGTTAATAGGCTTGAGTTCGGGCGCAGTTCGGCAAATCGGGTCAAATTCGGGGCATCTGTCCTGAAATCTGCATCCGGGCGGAAGTTTGCGCAAGTCCGGCACCTTTCCCGGTATCACGTGCAGCCTGAAATCCCTGGACTCCTCTTTGTCCGGATTTGGTCTGGGGATCGATTTTAGCAGCCCGATGGTATAGGGATGCAAAGGCTGTTCAAAAAGGTCTGCAACCGGTGATTCCTCAACAATTACACCGGCGTACATGACAGCGACCCTGTCAGCGGTTTGCGCCACAACCCCAAGGTCATGCGTAATTAGTATTATTCCGGCGCCCAGCCTCTGCCTTATGTCGTTCATAAGATCCAGAATCTGGGCCTGAATGGTAACATCCAGGGCGGTAGTCGGCTCATCAGCCAGCATGAGTTCAGGATCGCACGCCAGAGCCATTGCAATCATAACCCTCTGACGCATACCTCCGCTGAGCTGATGCGGGTAATCGCGCGCTCTTTGTTCAGCAGCTGGAATGCCAACCTTCTTCAGCATTTGAACCGCGGCGTCCCTGGCGTCTCTCCTGTTCATTTTTTTATGAATCCTGAACACCTCGCCGACCTGGTCTTCTATCCTGAAGACCGGATTAAGAGAAGTCATGGGCTCCTGGAAAATCATCGATATGTCGGCCCCACGAACCGCTCTCATGTCATCCTCTGACAGTTTGAGCAAATCGGTTCCTCGAAAAAGGACGCTACCGGAGGCTATCCTGCCTGGAGGCGACTGTACAAGCCTCATGATCGACAGAGCCGTAACGCTTTTGCCACATCCGGATTCTCCGACCAGGCCAACAATCTCTCCCTTGTTCATGGACAGATTAAGGCCGTCAACAGCCGCAGCCTCACCCTGATCCGACTGAAAAACAGTCCTGAGTCCCGTAATTTCAAGCAGTTTCGACATTATTACATCTTTGGCCAATGCTATACGTTGATGTTGAGAAATTGCCGGTAAATATCACTTGGAGTCCAATTCTAAACGTCCAGGTGTGGCAATATGAAATAAGAGCCGAAAAATCCTGCGCCAAAACAGAGCAAGGATACCAGAAGGGCCATAATTAGAAAAGAACTCCTGGACAGGAACGCATCCAGCGCCGAGCATATCCACACCCCGACCGCAACCAGCAGGGCAGGCGTCTGGACATCATACTGTCCATCCTGGGCGACAAACAGGGGAGTTATATAAACAGCCGCATTCAGTATAAACAACAGACCGGCGAATATTCTGCCACGGGCGATTTGACCTAATCCAGGAAATATAAGAGACATCACCGCGTAAAAAATCCGCGATTTACTCTTCCTGGCGGTTGGGTTTTCCCTGCTGGAATCCATTATATCCTCCAGACCTTATAATCGGCCCTCGCTCCGTATAATTCAATACTAACATTAAGTCAAACCATGAGCTCCAATAATAACAAACATTCAGCATCAGAAAAGAAAAATGTCAAAACGTTGGGCGCCGGATAGCTCAACCGACCTAATGGATTTACGAATCGGCGCCATTCTCAGTCTCTGTTCAGCATCGAGGCTTCCCAATCCCTGAAAATGATCAGGAGCCATATCTTGAACGTGTTGTCCTGTTTTCCCAACAAATGCTGGGTCCAGACATGCCTTATAAAGTCTGGGTTGAAGCGTGTTGACGGTGTTTCAAAAAGCTTGCGCCCCGCCCATTGACGCAGGTCCTTCCTGAACCATTCTCCCAAAGGAATCTGAAATCCGTACTTCGACCGACGGATAATACTTTCCGGAACCAGTCCCCGCGCAACATCCCTGAGAATCCTCTTTCCGGTCATTCCTTTTATCCTGAAGCCGAGCGGGAGGGCGCAGGCCAGTTCCACAACCCGATAATCCAGCAGCGGCGATCGAACCTCCAGAGAGTGCGCCATGCTCATTCTGTCAACCTTGGTCAATATGTCCTCAGCCAGGTAAGTCCTTAAATCGGTGAACATCATTGCCTGGACCGGATCGAGACCAAGATAGCTGCGGGCAGTCTCGATAACAGGGTCAACATCCGGGTCATAATCGATTCCGGTGAGCTGAGTCACCTCCTGTGCCGTAAATGTTCGGGGAATCAGCGCCAATGGCTCGTTTCGCATTCTCTCGGAAGCCCTGATGAATAACTTGAGTTTCTTGATCAGACTTGTTCCGTAATAATTCGTGGATTCTGGCGCCCGGATTATGATCGGCTCGATAACGTATTTCCGGATCAGGGCAGGGCATATATCATAAATGGACTGAATTTTTCTAGCGAGATAGCGTTCGTATCCACCAAACAATTCATCGCCGCCATCTCCTGAAAGCGCGACCGTAACTTTTTCGCGGGTCTTTTGACTCAGGATCCATGTCGGGATCGCCGAGGAATCACCAAAAGGCTCTCCGAAATGATATGCGAGTTTCGGGAATATTGCTTCAATATTGAAATTGGCCGGGCTTTCGGTATGGTCGGTTCCAAGCGCCCGGGAAGCGAGTCTTGACCATTTGGATTCATCATGGCTGGTGTTGGGGAATGATATGCTGAACGTTTTGACATTACTGTTCTTGTCGGATTTCATCATCGCCGTAACAAGAGTCGAATCCAGACCGCCACTCAGAAATGCGCCTAGCGGGACATCAGAAACAAGACGTTTTTGGGTGGCGTCCAATAGAGTTTCCCGAAGCTCTATTACCTTGCTGTCATAATCAAAACCCTTCGCCGGTTCAGGCGCCCGCCAGTAAGGCTCGAGCCTTAACCCCGACGCGGAGAATACAGCCTTGTGAGCCGCAGGAAGCTTCATGACACCGCGAAATATGCTGTGCGGCGCAGGGATGAAGTCATACATGAAATATTCGAATACGGCCTGATTACTAATCTCGCTTGGAACCAGCGGGTCAGCGACCAGCGAATGAAGTTCCGACGCAAAACCTAGCCTCGATTGTGTCATGTAATAATAAAATGGCTTTTTACCCAAACGGTCACGAGCCATCAACAGGCTTTGGCGCCGGTCGTCCCATATTGCCAGGGCAAACATGCCATTCATCAGATCGAGCATGCCCTCGCCGTATTCCAGGTAGGCTGCGAGAACAACCTCAGTGTCGGAAGAGCTGCGGAACCTGTGCCCAATACTTTCAAGTCTCGATCTAATATCCTGAAAATTATATATTTCTCCATTAAAAACTATGGCTGTCTTGCCGTCTTCGGAAACCATCGGCTGAATGGCCGCGTCAGACAGGTCAAGTATGGACAGCCTCCTGTGACCAAGGGCGCAATTTGCAAAAAGCAGTGTGTTTCCCATGTCTGGCCCGCGATGCGTGAGCCGCTCAGTCATCAATTGAACGGCCTCGAATGATCCAGCATCCAGAAAATCAACTATACCGGCGATTCCACACATATTGCCCGGGCCTCCCTGGGATCCCTAATAAATCAAGTGCTATTATCAACAGAAGTTCTTGACATTTAGCATGATTTATGAAAGTTGTTTGTTGCCATTAGATTCAATAGCGCGTATCTAATGGTATAATAGTCCCTATTAGGAGATGAGTGATGGTGCAGGTAAGATGTCCTGAATGTGGTTATCTCCAGAGTCTTTCTGAAGAGAGATTTTTATCCATATCCGAGGATTTTCTCAACTGTCCTCACTGCAACGCGCGTGTTCCGAAGCAATGGGGGCCATGCAATTCCGAGCATGTGCCGGAAGAAGCCCGCCACAAGATGTCGGCGTTTGCCAGTCGCATACTAAACGGCGGACTGATTGCCAAGGAGGTAGCGCACGCCCTGGAATCGCTGGTTCGGCGGTATGGTCCGCTGGAGTCCAGTTACAAGGCGTTGGGAGTAGGATACACCAAACTGGGTGATTTCAGAAAGGCGGAAGAATTTCTGAAGAAAGCTAGTGATCAGGATTCTTCGGACGTTGAGATTGAGAAACATATACTTGAGACCTATATAGGTATGGAGAGATATGATGATGCGAAGGCGACCGGATTTCGGCTGATAGAGTCGGGAGATGCGGGTAGCGACGATGTAGCCCGGACAGCGTTTGCATTGTTCAACCTTGAGGAAACCGATGCTGCAAACGATCTGCTCAGGGCTTATCCAATTATAGATACCGATTCGGCTGCAGCCAAACAGCTCAGGCGTCAGCTGACAAGAGTGGCGGGCGCCAATTTTAGCGCGAAGTTGAGGGAGAAGGTTAACCTCAGCCGTTTTTTTGGGGATTCCGGGAAAGATGGGCTGAGGATGCTGACTGAACGCGCCAGGAATCTTTTCAGTCCGGGCGCGGAAAATTCTTCTGAGTTGGTAATGGCTGAACGTAATGACGCCGGCTATGGCGCCGCATATCCTGAGGTCGCTTCCAGGAGCGGGTCCCAGCCGAATATGGCCCCAAGGATTGAATACTGGATTTATAGCCCGCAGTCTGAAATTCCGAAATGGGAGGATGTTAAACGCAGTTTCGGCAAGGCGCTGTATTCATATCCGGACAAGGCGCGGGCCTTCAAGTTGCTGGAGGGTCTAATAGCTTCAAATGACTTAAGTATTGAGTACATATTGCGTTCTGAGGCTGAAGAGCTGTTTGATTACCCTGATGAGCTCATCGGTCAGAATTCACGAAACTTCAGCCCCGAGGATATTGAGGCTCTGCAGGAATCACAAATGATAGTGCGAATGGAACTAACCCCTTCGGCGTCGTGGGGGCCTGCGAGCCTGAGAATCATGGTGAGTTTTGTTGAGGGTCTGCGTGATCTTACCCGCGGGCTTGTACAGGATGCGATTTCACACACCCTGTGGGGTCTGGAAAGCTGGCAGGAATTCATCCGAAAGCCGTCCCAAGATGTCTTGGCTGATCATTTGCACCTTGATGTGCTTGATGAGGACGGAACCTTGTGGATGCATACTCATGGAATGCTGAAATTTGGTCTTCCGGAACTGGAGCTGGAGGATGTTCCATCCACATTCAAGAAGCAGGGACAGGAGTTGCTGGTAATGGCGGCTGCAGAGCTAATAGCCGGGAAAGGGCTTTACAGGTCGTTTCATGGCGAGCTGTCGCTTTACTATAACGCTATTTCGGTGAATTATGAGTTTAAACAGCCGGACGATGAGGAGCATTTTCCTGATGGGGTTTTTTTCTTGCGTCCTTTTGTAGCGGGGCAGGACCCTGACGCCCCGGAGGCTTTAGTTGAATCCCTTAGCATGATAGAATCGGGAGTGGCGGATCAGTCTACGTTTCATGCTCCACGTGAGAGTTCGACGGGCAAGGCCCGCTGGACCAGCTCTACCGGTAGTCTGGATGACGCGAGAAGACGCATCCTTGACGCCCATATGACAGCTCGTGAAAGCCTGGAAGATTTTAGAAAGAGTTTTCAGGATCTTGCCGGTCACCTGGGTCACGTTCATGCTGTAAAGGTGGGATTTCCTGTGGAAGACGGGAAATATGAATGGATGTGGGTTTCTTTGGCCGAGTGGAAAAACGGTTCAATTTCTGGCCGACTGGAAAATGCGCCTGTAAAGAGAACGGACCTTCACAAGGGATGCCTGATAATAATCAGGGAGTCCGACATATTTGACTGGGTTGTTTCAAGTGAAGGCAAAATCGTTAAAGGAGCTTTCACTGAAGGAGTAAAGGACCAGACCTTGAATTAACACCCGGAAACATGTCAAGCCTATGGTCGGCGCCAGATAGCGCCGTCCGCATGCATTCCGTCAATTTTGTCCTGATCATAACCTAGAGACCGCAACACTTCACAGGTATGCTGTCCGAATTCATAAGCCTCTGATCTAACCTGTCCCGGAGTATCGGACAGTTTGGGGACAATTCCAGGTTCAAAAAGGCCTTTATTATTCTTTCTCGTGGCCTGCCTCTGGACGAAGTGCTCATATTCGGGCAGTTCAGTTACATAATTTACCGGGGCTACGCAATCATTCGGGGAATCCAGGAATTCCGTCCATTCCTTGAGTGTTTTCTGACGAAAAATCTCCTGGAGCTCGGCGCCGTCCTGTTCACTGGATGAAGGATCATACTGCCTGTCAGCCAGATCAGCCCTCCCAAGCTTTTCAACCAGGCTTTTCCACAAATGCGGTTCGAGGGGGCCCACTGTCAGGTGCCTGTCATCACTGGTGGTATATATCCTGTAGCATGGGTACCATCTCTTTGAGTCATTAGATATTCTTCCCGGGAAGGTATCTCCCGAAAAAGTGAAGGAGAGTGGCACTGCCAGCAGTGAAATGAGGCCATCGGTCATGGATGTGTCGATATATTGTCCCTGGCCTGTTTTTTGTCTTGCGATGAGGGCCATGAGGATACCGAGCGCAGCGAAGAGGCTACCGGAAAGATCGGCCATCTGAAAATTGGGCATTATGGGAAAACCGTTGTCATCCCGAAGCAGATCGAGTAGGCCTGATGTGGCAAGGTAGTTCATGTCGTGACCGGCCTTGTTCGCCAGAGGCCCATTTTGCCCATAACCGCTCAGTGAGCAATAAACAATCCCAGGATTGATCTGCTTGACGCGCGGATAATCAACGCCAAGCTTTTGTGTCACCCCAGGACGGAATCCCTCAATCATGGCGTCCGCCTGTGAGACGAGTTTGTAAAACGCCTCCCTGCCGGCTTCCATGGAAAGGTCAAGAGACACGTGTCTCTTATTTCGCCGGGTCATTGGAACAAAACCGAGAACGTCGCTTTCCCTGAAGCGTGGGCCCTCCACAACTATTACATCAGCGCCGTGATCCGCCAAAATGGAAGTGCAAAAAGGACCGGGAAGCAGTCTGCTTAAATCAATGACTCTTAATCCATCCAATGCCGGCACAGGGGTCTCCTCGTTTTTGGCTAGCTGAGGCGCCGCCATTCAGCCATGCCGGAAATACCCTTTCAAGGTTTGTAATACATAAGGTTTCTGGCTAATGGCTGTATCGATTGCACCAGACTATATTTTTCATCGTCTGTCATGGGCTGGAAAGCGGAGGCTATGCGAACGTTATCCTCGATATGTTCGAGGCTGTCGCATCCTACGACCGCTGTGCTTAGGGGATGAGACAACGCGAACCTGAAAAATGGGGACATGGAATCGTACCATGGTATCTGTCGGGCGAGCCCCCTGAAATAGACTTTCATGCCGATAACGCCCATCTGTCTGTTAACCGCCTCGGGCAGCGTTATGTCGATAAAGCTGTGGTAAAGGGGTTCAGCCGGGTTTACAGGCATCAGGACGGTATCAAAATCAAACATTTTCAGGCATTTGACAAGCACGTGCGGATTCTCATGCCCAGTAACCCCTATAAAACGTGTCAGGCCCCTCTGCTTTGCCCATACAAAGGCCTCGATGGCGCCTCCCGGCCCAAATATTGCTTCTATGTCATGATCGGTGCGAACATCATGAACCTGCCAGAGGTCAAGATGATCCGTTCTCATGTTGGCTAGTGTTTCGGACAGGTGGGCGAGGGCGCCCTCCCTGTTACGCGCATGTGACTTGCTAGTGAGGAATATGTCCCTACGCCGCTCACCCAACGCAATACCGTAGTAATATTCGCTGCCTGAATATGCGCGGGCGGATTCGAAATAGTTCACGCCCAGGTCGATAGCCCTGTTTATCAGACTGTAGGCCTGGTCATCAAAGTCATTTGTTCTGAGAATGCCTTCGCCCCCAAGCCCCAGGATCGTGACCTGTTCACCTGTTTTTCCCAATATTCTTGTAGGTATGGTCATCATGGCGCCTTATAGGGATGGCCCTTCGGTATTTATCCCCATGTGACCAGTCCCATGGAGAGTGGGTTGAACAGATACGGATGAAACGGGGTCACCCTGACCTTGTAGGCGTAAATTCCGGTTTCCTCGCAGTCGACATTTGCCTTGAATCGCCAGACCTGATCGGATTCCATGCCATCGCCGACCATGGCGGTGATGTTTCTCGTCATCATTTTCTCGGAATCCTCTCCACTACCGACAGTTCCATAGCAAAGGTCAACGACGATTTCCTCGTTTCTGATCTGGCCCAGATCAATGTCCGCACGAACCTCGATGTTTTCGCCCAGGGAAACCTTGTCTCCGTTCGGAAGGCTCACATCGACAATCCGAACATCTTTCCAAAGTGATCTCATCCTCTGTTTCCAGTCCCTGAGCTCCATTGCTCTGGCCAGTCTGTTCTCACCGAGTATTTGGTGGGCAAGGCCAGCCTGAACATAATAATCTTCCATGTACTGCTCTATCATCCGGTGAGAATTGAAGAATCCCGAAACTTTGGCCATACTGTTTTTCATCATTTCGATCCAGTCATGAGGCAAACCGTCGGGGCCCCGATCGAAAAATGTCGGTATGACCTTCTCTTCCAAGAGCTCATACAATTCCTGGGCTTCTATCTGATCCTGGTATTCCGGGTCGTGATAGTCCTCTTCGCCTCCAATTGCCCAACCATTTGAGCCATCATAGGCTTCAGGCCACCAACCGTCAAGAATGCTCATGTTGAGCACCCCGTTCGCCGCGGCTTTCATGCCGGATGTTCCACATGCCTCCCTCAAACGACGGGGATTGTTCAACCAGACATCGCAACCCTGAATGAGGTATCGCGCGACATTTATGTCGTAATCCTCTATGAACACGAGGTTTCGCCTGAATCCTTCGGACCTGGACAGGTGCACCACTTCCTTGATGATTTCCTTGCCGAGCATGTCGCGCGGGTGCGCCTTTCCCGCGAATATGAACTGAACGGGGCGACGCTTGTCGGACATGAGCCGCAACAGTCGATCCGGATCAGAAAGAATCAGAGCCGCCCGTTTATATGGGGCAAACCTTCGCGCAAATCCTATGGTGAGCGCTTCAGGGTTGAGGAACTCACGGGCGCGTTTTCTGTCTAGCGTGGATCCGCCACTGGTTCGCATCTGTCTTACCAATCGTCTCCGGCAGAAGCTCACCAATCGCTCCCTTCGCGTTTCATGAACGCCCCACAACTGTTCATGCGGGATATTGTAAACGCGCGACCAAATCTTCGTATTATCCGGCTCTTCCACCCATCCTTCGCCCAGATAACGGTCAAACAGATCCGATAACTCCTTGGAAATATAAGACGGAATATGGACTCCGTTAGTCACATAACCTATAGGGATGTCCTCTTCGTCAACATGAGGCCAAAGTGACCGCCACATCTTCTTGGATACTTCGCTATGAAGTTTGCTCACGGCATTTACACCGCGTGACAGCCTCATTGCCAAAACCGCCATGGATAAAGGTTCGCTCTTGTCATCCGGATTTGAGCGTCCCAAATCCAGCAGGTCCTTCACCGTCATACCCATGGATGTCATGTAACGTCGGAAATATCTCTCAACCAGCTCGGGCGCGAATAAATCTATCCCTGCCGGCACAGGCGTATGAGTGGTAAAAACCGTGCTCGCCGCTACTGACTCCATCGCCGCGTCGAATGGTGTCTTGTAGGTGGTCATGGTCTGCCTTATTCTCTCGAGCGCCGCAAAAGCCGCATGACCTTCGTTCAGGTGGTAAACAAAAGGCCACAGGCCCAGGAGATGCAATGCCTTTGCTCCACCTATGCCAAGAATTATCTCCTGCTGAATCCTCATCTCGATGTCACCACCGTATAACTCAGCGGTGATTTTTCTGATGTTTTCGGGGTTGGATGGGTCTGATGAATCCAGCAAATATAGCGGTATCCGGCCCACCTGAACTTTCCAGATGAGAATTCTGGCTGTCTCGTTTTCTATATCTATGTCGAAAGCGGCCTGTTTTCCGGTTCCATCCATGACCGGCCAGACAGGCATGTTGTAAAAATCGTTCTCCGGATAAGATTCCTGCTGCCAGCCGTCTATATTCAAATATTGTTTGAAATAACCCTTTTGATAGAGAAGACCCATTCCTATGAGAGGAAAGCACAGGTTGGATGCGCTCTTGAGATGATCGCCCGCCAATACTCCCAGACCACCGGAATATATCGGAAGGCATTCACCTATGCCGAATTCCATGCTGAAATAGGCTATACGGTAATCTATCGGCCTTTCCAGGTTAAATGAATAGTTTTCTATGTTGCTTACGTAGTCATCGAAAGACCTCTCTACCTGCCGTATCTGATCGATCAGCGCCGAGTCCTCCAGTATTTCCCGCTTGCGCTCATCTGTCAGATTGGCAAGCAATACTATAGGATTATGAGAACAGCTTTCCCAGAGCTCGGGGTCCAACGCCTGAAACAATCGACTCACCTCAGGGTTCCAGGTGAACCACATGTTCATGCCTATTATTCTTAATGAGTGCAATTCATCGGGAAGATCAGGTTTGACTATCAATCTCCTAAGCTTCATTTAATCTCCTGAAAAAAGAAGAGTTAGTTATAACAAACCATTAATTGAATCCTTACAGGAAAATTTTTAACAGGAAACCCAATTCAGGTCAAGGACAGGCGTGTTCGGTAAAATAAATTGCGAAGTGATTCCTGTAAGTCTATAATGACCGTATGGTCAATTGACCGCCAATAATCATCCCGACATCAACGTCAGGCCAGAATGCCTTTCACAAATTCTACATCCCGACTTTTCCAGAATCTTAGTCCTGAAAAACGGCTGAAAATATTCACTGCCGCGGCTGATGAATTTGCGGAAAACGGTTACAGAAAGGCATCGGTAAACAACATTGTGAAGATCGCGGGGATCAGCAAAGGTAGCCTGTTCCAGTATTTCTCCACGAAGCACAATCTTTTTGAGGGCCTTGTTGGAATGGCCTCGGATCAGGTCAGGCATTATCTGAAGAGGGTGAGGGATGAAACGCGTGGCATAGGATTTTTTGAGCGTTTGGATCGACTGATCCGTTCGGGCTTTGTCTTCATAGATGATCATCCGGCCCTGTCCAGAATATATTTCCAACTGTTACAGTCTGGTGATTCACCTTTTGGGTCAGCCCGGATAGTGGAGCTACGACAAAGGGGGGAGAGGTTTTTGTTGGAGCTTCTCCAGGAATCGCAGGCAAACGGTGAATTAAGGCAGGAGCTTGATCTGGAGAAAATCTCGTTTCTACTCTATTCGTTACTTGAGACAATCCTGAGGTCTTACTATCTGGATCATCTGGCTGGTGACCGTGGTCTTTACCGTGGCGACCCTGAAACTCTTGACGAATGGATAAGAACTACTGTGGATTTCATAAAAAACGGGCTGGTGAAACGTCAGGCGGCTACCGAAAGCGCTATCAATCCTTGTTCAGCGCCGCAGTAGTCAGGGGCCGGGACTTCCTGGAAGAGACCGCGGATTGGAAAACATCGGGATAATATATCAACTGGAGCGCAACTCATGACACGGAATATAAAATATTTATTTTTTTTCGGCCTTATCATGCTCGCTGGAATTTTCCTGCCGGGTGAATCGGTACATGCCGACGGATTGAAAGTGAAATTCGGATCGATCCCCGCAATACAGTCTTTACCTGTTTATGTTGCTGAGAGCAGGGGTCTTTTTTCGGGGGAGGGGCTGGATGTTGAGGTGATAGTGTTCAACACGGCCGCCGAGAAAGACATAGCGCTGGCAGCGGGCAGTCTGGACGGTTGTTTTGCCGATCTGCTCACACCGATTGCGATGAAGGGCAATGGTCAGGACATCATAATGGTGGCCAGGAATTATGACACTCGTTCGGATAGAAGGATGTTTGCGATAATGGCAAAACCGAACAGCAAGTATGCAAGTCTTGTTGAACTTGCCGATGTCCCTGTCGCCATATCCTCAAATTCGGTCGTTGATTACGCCAATGAGAAGCTCTTGACATCATCAGGATTGCCAAGGGAAAAAATCGCGACGATTGAATCCAAAAACATCGGGCTGAGATTCCAGATGCTGTTGACAGGGCAGGTGGAAGTCGCCGCGTTACCTGAGCCACTGGTTACTGCGGCTTTGGATAAGGGCGCCAAAATACTTGGAGATGATTCAGGTTTGGGTGAAACCCAGACTGTTCTGGTTTTTGCGCGAAAATTTGCTGACGCTAATCCGGAGGCGGTGAAAAAGTTCCTGAAGGCGGTCAATCGCGCCAATGAGATTATTGTATCCGATCCGGATAGTGTCAGATCGATCATGGTAGAAAAGAATCGTTTGCCGCTGAATCTGAAGGATTCGTATCAAGTCCCCCGGTTCAGCCCCTTGCAAGCCCCTGACAGGGATTCTGTGGAAAAGATTTCGAAATGGCTCCATGAGCGTGGTGTATTAAAGTCCGAAATTCCTTATGAACATATTGTCGATGCCAAATTCCTTCAATGAGCTGGTTCGCTGCGTCGGTATTTCGAAAAGTTATTTGACGGATCAAGGGTTGGTGCGGGCTCTGGATTCTGTGGATATGGTTCTGGAGAGCGCGCGTACGATGGCGCTGGTTGGGCCATCCGGATGTGGGAAGTCCACCCTCCTGTTAATCATGGCCGGACTCGAAAAACCGGATAAAGGCGAGATGCTCTTCAGATCCCGGACGCTGGAAAAACCACCGCGAGAGGTTGCTCTCACGCTCCAGGATTATGGCCTGTTCCCATGGAAGACCGTACGCGCCAACGTGGAACTCGGGCTGAAAATCCGTAAGGAGACGATTGACTGGAAGAAGATAATGGAGCTGCTTGACGAGCTTGACATTTCGGACAAGCTTGAGGTTCATCCCCAGCAATTATCGGGCGGTCAGAAACAGAGGGTAGCTCTGGCCAGGGCTCTGGTGCTCAACCCGGAACTCCTGCTGCTTGATGAGCCGTTTGCCGCTCTGGACACGCTTAACAGGGAGCGTCTGCAGGAGCTTGCGGCAAAGCTGTGGCGTCAGAGGCGTTTTGCAATGGCGCTGGTGACTCACAACATTCAGGAAGCGGTGAGGCTAGGCCAGAGAATCATGGTAATGGGAGGGGCGCCCGGAACCATATTGAAAACTGTCGATAATCCAATGGCCTGTGCAGCGGACTATTTTGGAACCCCCGAATTTTACGACAAATGTTCGGAAGTCCGTTCGCAGCTCGAGTTAATAGCATGAGTAACAAAGCCGGTTACATACTGGCGGTATTTATGTTGCTCTGTTTCTGGCAGGTTGGCGCCATGCTTGTTGGTTCCAACATCGTCGCCACACCGCTGATGACTCTTGAAAAACTCTTCCATGAATCGCAATCCCAGCGGTTCTGGAAGCATGTCGAAGCCTCATCGTTCAGAATCATTTGCGCCCTGGCAATATCCTTTGTTACGGCAATTCCGCTGGGGCTGTATCTGGGGTCCAGCAGGAGAGCTGACAGAATTGCCAAGCCTTTAATATATCTGACGTATCCAGTACCCAAGATAGTTTTCCTGCCTCTTGCGCTGCTGATATTCGGGATAGGTGATCTCAGCAAGATAATGCTTTTGTCGCTGATACTTTTCTTTCAGTTATTGATTACGGCCAGGGATTCGGCGCGCGCTGTCAGCCGGTCGGCCAAGTATTCTCTAAAAAGCCTTGGCGCCAATCGCCTTGACCTGTTCATACACGTAATATGGCCATCAACACTGCCGGCGGTTTTTACCGCGTTAAGGATAGCGACAGGAACTGTTGTGGCTGTTTTGTTTTTTGTTGAATCGATAGGGGCGCGGTACGGCATCGGTTTCTATATCCTTGACGCGTGGGGACGCGCCGACGTGCCCCAGATTTATGCCGGTATCGTTGTGCTCGCCATAATGGGCGTTGTGCTCTACGAAACTTTTGACATCCTGGAAAGAGTTTATTGCAGATGGAACCAACTCTAAAAAACAAACCTCTCAAGTCCTGGAGTCCTGACGAGCGAATCACCGCCGTCAAGACGATTTTCAACACTATTACTCCGCATTACGATCTGTTGAACAGAATCATGTCCGGCAGACGGGATGTGGCATGGCGTCGGTTTGCTGTAAAAAGGTTACCGACCGATGCGGCGCGCGTTCTGGATGTTGCGACCGGAACAGGTGATCTGGCAATCGAAATTGCCTGCCAGAGACCTCAGACAGAGGTCTTTGGAGCCGATTTTGTCGAGAAAATGATGAGGGTTGCCCAGGAAAAGACAGCCCAGAAGAACTTTTTACAGAGGATTCATTACGTGGCGGCGGACGCGACCAGGCTCCCGTTTTCAGACAATGAGTTCGATAGCGCTACTATCGCGTTTGGACTGAGGAACATACCCGACAGGCTGGCCGCAATAAGGGAAATCAGCCGCGTGATTAAACCCTCAGGCAAACTGATAGTATTGGAAATGACCTTTCCGGAGAATCTCCGGCTGCGAAGGTTTTTCACCTGGTATCTGAACAGGATGATTCCGCTTCTGGGTGGTGTAATTTCCGGTAATCCAAAGGCTTACAGGTATCTACCGGACTCGATTCAGGATTTTCTCAGCCCCGCTGAACTTTCCAGACTTTTCGACGTGGCCGGCCTGCATTCCGTAAAAACGTTTCCCCTAACTTTCGGGCTTACATACCTTCATGAGGGTGTAATTCCATGAACAACCCAAAACTGGAGGCGTGGATTCAGGCAAGCCGGGCGCCATTTTTCGTGGCCACCATGATTCCCATGACCCTTGGCCTGGTATTGGCCGGATCGAGGGACGCCTGGGCGCCTTTCAGATGGCTAATCGTCGTATTGGCCTCTTTTCTCGTTCACTTGAGCACTAATCTTGCCAACGACTACTTTGACCATTATGCAGGCGCTGACGCCGGCGAATCCATCGGCGGGAGCAGGGTCATACAGGAGGGCAAGATTGCCCCCAGCCAGATTCGCAACGCAATAATAATCTTCTACGGAATGGCTCTGGTATGCGGGATATGGATCGTGTGGGTGTCCGCTGTATGGGCTCTAATACCTCTTATGCTTTTCTCGTTCTTCTCTAGCCTGTTTTACACCGCGCCGCCAATCAGGTACGGGTATCACGGGTTGGGCGAAGTTTTTGTAGGTCTGAACATGGGGCCTATAATGGTAGCGGGAACAGCCGCGTCCCTGGCCGGAGCTTTCAGCCTGTCCGATTGGCTCGTATCTGTCCCCATAGGTATCATGGTCGCGTTCATACTGTTTTATCAGTCTTTATCGGATATCGAGGACGATCATGCCATAGGAAAACTTACCGTTGCGGTCAGACTAGGACAGGCCCGGGCTATCTGGGCTGTCAGGATTTTCTATTGCGCCGCTGTCCTGTCCATGATTGCCCTGGCAGAATTTGAAATGGTCTCTCGCCTGGCCTATCTGTCCATCCTTACCCTTTGGCCTGCATGGAAGATTGACCGCATGATCTCAATGTCGAGTGACTGGCGTGAACTGCATGATAAGGGAGGCAAGGTCAGGCTATTCTATCTTGTCAACGGTTTATTGCTGATTTTGTCGGTCATCTTCAGATAATGAAATAGCCTGTGACGATAGAATCAGGTCACAGGCCAAATGTGTGTGGGGGGTACTGGCAGTCTTGCAAACGACGATGTCAGTCTTCGCCTAGAATTCATCCGATTTTGACGCGTCCTTCTGCTTGTTGTTATTGTATTGGTCCCATTTCAGGCGGGCCTCTGTCGGGGGTGGGATCATGTTTGACAGGGTTTTGACCCCTGGAATTTTTTTCGCAAGCCAGCTTTCTTCTTCAGAATCAAATCCGGCTTTTACTGCGCTGCCTATGTTCAGGCTGGAACACGAAGCTACCATAGCCGTGAGAATGAGCAACATCATCAACCTGGCGACAAACAATTTCATATTTAACACCTGTATCTCAAGATGTTGATGGTATATATCCATCTATGGGTGAGCTTATATTTGTTATTAACCGTAAATTCAACATATATTTTCTGATTACATAAAAAATAATTTTAAAACTGTATGTTTAAGTAATTAACTGACATTATTGATCAAATAAATGGCGCTATCCGAGGTCCGGATTTCCAGGTATTGTTAAAAATAAAATGATACTATTAAGACAACAATCTGAAATGATGGTTTAACTGGAAAGGTAACTGGAGTGGTGATGCTCATACGTGTTTTGCATTTTGGCTCAGCCATTTTTCCATGACTATGGCGTCGTCATTAATTGCGGGGTAGTAGCGTTTTCTGAAGCCAACGGAGCTGAAACCGGACTTTCTGTAAAGTAATCGGGCTGGTTCGTTCCTTCTGGCGACGTCCAGAAGAATGCGCCTGACACCTTTTTGAATGCATGTCTCCTCGAGTCTTTTCATCATGTGCTGGCCGATGCCCAGACGTCTGAAATCCGGAATTACCGCTATGTTCATAAGGTGCGCCTCATCCAGCAGAATCCAGAACAGCTCAAAGGCGACAACCTGATGGTCGAATCTGAAAACCAGGCAAACAGAATTGCGGTTGGCAATTTCTTCCATGAACATAGATCTTGACCATGGTGGGTTAAAGCTGTGGCGTTCGATATTCATGACATCATCAATATCTTCGGCTATGAGCGAAGTTTCGGCCAGGCGGGCGAGCCTAAAGTCCTCACGGCGTTGATCAATACTCATGTGGCGCCTCAAACGTCAAGCCTGATTCATCCTTGATGACAAAAGGTGATCCCTTCGGTCCGATGTGGGGCTGACCGTCATATATGGCTAAAGACATAGCACAAGAACACCGCTACGATCAGGCCCAATACAAATATACGAATCTGTATGGATTTTGAAAACCCCGATATCAGGTCGGATATTCCCGTTATTATAACAGCATAGAACCCGATAGAGAAAAAAAGGTAGTAATCTTGAGGAATGAAGTCCATGAGGCGCCAGAGCGTATGAAACCCGAGGATGACATAAATTGTGACCAGAAAGAAGGCGTTCAGGAATCCGAGGATCAAGCCTGCCGCAATGTGAGGCGCAATCGCTCTGTCGCCATGCTCGAGCAGAGTTGTTTCCGCTATCAGGGCAATCCTGCCCAGAACCAGTCTGAAAAGGCCATCAATCCGTGATGCGATAATTGTCAGAGGGTAGGTTGCAAAAAAGGACAGGCAAGCGGCTGAAAGCAGATTCATGGGAAGTCTCTGGAGTAACAGGATTGCTATTGCAGTGGCTGAAATAGAAGCCAGCGTAGCATCCGGCGCGATGTAACCGCCAACAGGAGGTCGTCTGAGCCACAGCAGTTCATACATAAGCCCGATTGAACACCCGGCCCCCAAATCACCAAGTATCAATCCGGTAATTGGCGCACAAACTATCGGACGCGACACAAGCAACTGAAACAACTGATAGCGATCCAACCAAAAGAAACCGGCAAGCAATCCTGAGATAAGAGCCTCAAACAATCTGGCTGTCCCTGTCCCCATCGCTGTTTACATGAAACAGGTATCTGTTAATTAAGGGAAATATCAGTAATCAACGATATCCAACTTGCCGGCCTGTCGAACTGGCTATAATGGAATCTGGTTTTCCGGCTATATTTCCCGTATGGTATGCAGTTCCACCGCCTTTTCAAAAGGGACACTCTGAATATTAATTCTGATTCCTTCGTCAAGGATTTCTCTCAAAGCGTTCAGGCATTCTTCGCCGACCGCTATTGATCGACTCAGGCATGTCTTGTATTCAGCCTCAGCCAGATTGCCCAGGTTGAGCATGTCAAATTTAACGCCGGCCTTTCTTAGCCTTAACGCGTCAATCGGTTTATCGACAATCACCATCCGCCGCGTTTGACTCGAGCTCTCGTTTAGAAGTATGGATGCTATTCTTTCCACCGAATCAATTACCACACTAATTGTATAGGGTATGGCCGATTCCATGATCATCTTCTGGAGTTCGTCTTCCGCGAGGGCGTCATTGGCTATGAGCAGTTCCTCAGCTCGAGTGGACGGAAGCCACCCTTCCAGAATCTGGCCGTGAATCAGTCTGTCATCGACTCGGATAAGGACTATTGGCATAATGACTTCTTTTCAGGACGATCTGCCAGGGGAGCGATCATTTCTTGTCGGAGTGACCGCTTCTCGGTCTTCTCTGCCTCAGAATTTCGCCTGCCCGGAAGATATTCTCTTTTCCGGCTTCGCATGCGAGTTTGGCCAGGGATGTCAGATCGTGTTCATTCCTCGAGTTTATGGATTTGATAAGCATGGGGAGATTCAACCCTGTGACAACCTCGACCTTTCCTTCATCAAGAAAAGACAGTGAAAGGTTAGTAGGGGTGCCTCCAAAAAGATCTGTCAGGATGAGAACCCCATGTCCCGCACTTAATCTCGAGATCGTTTTGGCAAGCAGATCGCGAACGGATTCGGGGGAAGCCTTCGGATCGACAGACAACGCCTCGGTTTTCTCTTCGGAAGTCAGTCCGATCAGACGGGCAGTTTCCAGAAACTGAACCCCAAGACTGCCATGAGTCAATATAAGTATGCCAACCATTTTCAAGCTACCCATGTCTGCCACAAATCCAGTCAACTGAATTCAGGCATGAAAAAGACCGCGTATAACAAAGGCCTTCCCAGATCTCCATAGCGTCGAGATTATATTCCAAGCTCCCTGTGTTTTACCTGAACACCGGAATATCCCATTCTTGCCAGTTTGTTGGCAATATACTCAGATACCACCACCGACCTGTGCCGACCGCCGGTGCATCCAATTGAGAGCGTAAAGTACTGCTTGCCTTCACTAATGTAAAGGGGCAAAAGGAATTCCAGCATTTCTTCCAGTTTCTTCAGGAATCTGGCGGTGGTGTCCTTGGACAAAACCCAATCACGAACCTCATCGTCCAGGCCAATACGAGACTTGAGCGTCTCCACAAAGTAGGGATTTGGTAGAAACCTCACATCGAAAACCATGTCGGATTCAAGTGGAAGGCCCTTGCCAAACCCAAAAGAGTTTATAACGATTTTGAGACGGTCTGCCTGAAACTGCGAGTAAATTTTCCTTATTTCATCGCGTAATTGATGAACAGTGATATCCGATGTATTGATAACGCGATCCGCTATGCGTTTAATTTCCTGGAGCTCTTCCCTTTCCCTCGTAATGCCGTCAATTACGCTTCCACTTGGCGCCAGCGGGTGTTGTCGCCTCGTTTCGCTGTAACGCCGGATTAACACCTCGTCGCGAGCGTCCAGGAACAGGATTTCAAACGACGTGTCATGAAGTTCCAGTGAATTCAGGATAGCGGTGTATTTCGGAAAGAATTTCCTCTGTCGCAAGTCTATTACCAGAGCAAGCCTGCTCAATTCGGATCCGCCTGCCTCTACTAGTTCGATCAGTTTCGGAACCAGGTCCACAGGCAGGTTATCCACACAAAAATAGCCTATGTCCTCCAATGTCTTGGCCGCTGTCGATTTGCCAGAGCCCGACAGCCCCGTTATCACTACTATCTTCCTCGCGCTCAATATCGTATCATCCCGTTTGTTTTGAATATGCGAACTATCATTTCGACCAGAGTATCCGCTCTAACCCCGATAGCTATCGGCGCCCTGAACCTGGGAACACTCGTGCCAAAAAAATCAACATGATCCGTTTCAGGCTCGGTGCGACCAACATCAAGATCCGCATCATACCTGTCGAGTTCCACTACCACATCAATCGCGCAATGCTCCGCTGTGGCGGTCGGAAACAAATCCTGCAGCCTGAATATTCCCAGCCCCCTAACCTCTATCAATGCAGGGGATTTTACAGGTTCGCCAACAATTGTGCCATCATCGGACTTGTGAATCCTGACCAATTCGTCACACACTACGACCGCGCCATGTAAGGCCAGATTTATTGCCGCCATCGATTTGCCTGTCCCAGGCCTGCCCGTTATCAACACTCCAGTGTGACGCACGATCACTAATGATCCCTGGATCACTGAATATTGTGTCATGAAAATCATGATAACACGGATTGCTTTGTGAACAAACAATTGGTTTGGGTGTCAACTCTAAAAAAGATTGACAAAGCGGACAATATATTATAATGCGTATATTTAAATATATTGCCCCTGAGCGGCGTGGAGGTCCGATGAAGATATTTTCGACTAGAGCACTACTCTTAATGGTCTGCATAATTGCTGTTGTTCCATCCAATTATTCTCATTCTGCAGACAATCTGTCGAGCGCGAACATTTTTACATTTTCAAAGCCTCATCCGATTACGGACATGGCGTTTGTGAGTTCGACTGGTAGGCCCATATCGCTTGGGGACCTTAGGGGAAAAGTGCTGCTTCTTCATTTCTGGTCCATACAGTGCCCTGCGTGCCGTATGGAAGAGCCATTGCTGGAGCAGTTGAAGAAAACTTATGGCGCCTCTGGTCTGGAAATACTTGGTGTTAATCTGGTTGATCCCCCTGAGGCTATAGCCCGGTATGCGGCGTCCAATCATACGCCCTTTCCTGTGGCGTATGATGGTGGTCGAGGCTATAGTTTAAAAGTTGTCAACATGTCTGGAAAGCGGACCGCTTTTCTGATAAATCCCGCGCAGGAGGCCTTGCTAGAGGTTCCCGGATTCCCTACCACCTACATCATAGACTGCAGAGGCAGCGCAGTTGGATACACTGTGGGAGCGGCCAGGTGGGATGCGAGCGCGGCCCAGGCCATGATCCAGAGATTATTGGTCGATCAGAAGACATGTGGGGCCCCAAGAGCATTGCAATCTCCACAACGCATTTCGATGCGCTAGATCATCGAGTCCATTTTTTCTTGACAACTTCATGGTTCGCGGTTAATCGTAAGAATCGAATGTAGGCGCGTAGCTCAGGGGGAGAGCATCACCTTGACGCGGTGAGGGTCTGGGGTTCAAATCCCCACGCGCCTACCAACTATCATGGCGCTCTCAATCCCGAATAAATCGGTTGTTGTGAGGAGGAATACGCAATCTATGATATATAGTCGGACAAGTTCCGTTCCCTTCCTTACCCGTAAGAATACCCAGGCATGAAATCTTCCATAGAGATCCAATTCCAGGATCAACTAAATAGTTATCCCGCAGGCGCGACGCCCAATGACATTATTGACACTGTTTCTGTCAAAAACAGGTCAGACATAGTCGCCGCCGAAATCAACGGACGCCCTGTCGATTTGACTACTCCGCTCACAGAATCAGGAACGCTTGATCTGATAGTTGTAGATTCGGCAAAGGGTCTGGACATATTACGTCATTCGTCCGCTCACATAATGGCTCAGGCGGTCAAGGAGCTATTTCCCGAGGTTAAGGTTACCATCGGGCCTTCCATAGAGGACGGTTTTTACTACGACTTTGATGTGTTTCGTCCTTTTACCCCTGAAGACCTTGAAAAAATTGAAAGCAGGATGAAGGAAATAGTAAAAAGCCGGCTTCCTTTCAGAAGAAAGGTGATGTCGAGGGATGAGGCCATAAGGTATTTCGAAGAGACTGGCGAAACCTATAAGGTTGAGATAATTGGGGCAATTGATGCTGAAGATGTGACTCTGTACTCACAGGGCGAGTTTACGGATCTTTGTCGTGGGCCTCACATTCCGAATTCGGGTTTTGTCAAGGCATTCAAGCTGATGAAAGTCGCTGGCGCATACTGGCGCGGGGATGAGCGTAACCGTATGCTTCAGAGGATTTACGGCGCGGCGTTCCCTTCAAAAGAAAAACTCAAGAAACATCTGGATCTTATAGAGGAAGCCAAGAAGCGTGATCATCGAAAACTGGGCAAGGAGCTTGATCTGTTTTCCATACTGGATGAGGCCGGGCCCGGGATGGTTATCTGGCACCCGAAAGGCGCCTTGCTAAGGTATCTGGTCGAGGATTTCGAACGCAAGGAACATCTCAAGCGTGGCTATGAACTCGTTGTTGGCCCCCAGATTCTTAAAAGGGAATTGTGGGAAAAATCAGGTCACTTCGAGAACTACCGTGAAAACATGTATTTCACAAATGTGGACGAGATTGATTATGGCATAAAGCCCATGAACTGCCTGGCTCACATGTTGATCTACAAATCAAGGATTAGATCCTACCGCGATCTTCCGATCAGGTATTTCGAACTCGGGGTTGTCCATCGCCACGAGAAAAGCGGCGTTTTGCATGGATTGCTAAGGGTTCGCCAGTTCACCCAGGATGACGCTCACATACTTTGCACTCCGGAGCAACTGAATGATGAAATACTCAACATCATTAACTTTGTGCGAGATGTTATGGGTATTTTCGGGTTCGAATATACGATGGAGCTTTCAACCCGTCCGGAGAAATCGATTGGCACGGATGAGGATTGGGATCGAGCTACCAACGCTCTGAAGAAAGCGCTCCTGGATCTTGGCGTCGAACATGAGATAAATGAAGGCGATGGGGCGTTTTACGGCCCCAAGATTGATATCAAGCTAAAGGACGCATTATCCAGGTCGTGGCAGTGCGCCACCATTCAGTGTGATTTTACGCTCCCCGAGAGATTTGGACTTACCTATGTGGACAAGGACGGAGAGCGCAAGAGACCGGTAATGATTCACAGGGTAGTCCTTGGAGCTATTGAGAGGTTCCTTGGGGTTCTTATTGAACATTACGCCGGCGCGTTCCCGCTCTGGCTTGCCCCTGTCCAGGCCGTTGTAATGACCATTACCGACAGGCATGACGCATACGCCCGAGATTTGAAACAAAGGCTCGATGAAAACAATGTGCGGGTTGAACTTGACGACAGGAATGAAAAGATAGGATTCAAGATCAGGGAAGCCCGAAACCGGAAAATACCGTACATGCTGGTTGTTGGAGATAAAGAGATAGAAGAAAACAGAATAGGTGTCAGGAAACGCGGACAGGATAATACTGTTTCCATGACTGTGGATGAATTTGTCAGTCAGTTCGATAATGAAGTCAAGTCAAGGTTGTAGAGTTTTTTATATGCAAAAATCAGTTAAACATTTCCTAAGGGGGCTTGTTTCATGAAAGGTAGACCAAGGAGCTCCGCAGTTTCGGAACCCAAGGTCAGGGTTAACCAGAAGATACGCGCGCCTCAGGTTCGTGTTATTGCGCCGGAAGGTGAACAGCTTGGAATCATAGATGTGGCCACTGCATTGAGGAAAGCCGAGGAGTTTGGCCTGGATCTGGTTGAGGTAGCGCCCAACGTTGACCCACCTGTCTGTAAGATTATGGACTATGGAAAGTTCAGGTTCGAAGAGAGCAAGAAAGAACATGAACGCAAGAAGAAACAGGCTATCGTTGTACTCAAGGAAGTAAAGCTTCGTCCGAAAACGGAGGAGCATGACCTGATCCACAAGGTTAAGCAGGTCAAGAGGTTCATAGCCGATGATTGCAAGGTCAAGGTGTCAATAGTATTTCGGGGTCGTGAAATAACCCACTCCGATCTGGCCAGGACCTTGTTCGACAAGCTGATGGAACTGGTTGGCGAGGAAGCGATCGTGGAACAGCCCGCCAAATTTGAGGGCCGAACGATGAACATGATTCTGGGGCCCAGATAGACGCTTGTTTGATTTCGGACCGCGCCCGTGGTTCACTCTGTTTTCTACTGAAGGTGGAACAATGAGGTTGCGCTCGGGCCTGACTGGCCATGACCGGACATATCGGTTTCAAACGCCTGCCATTTGATTAATCGGCAGGCGTTTTGCGTTATTGGCTTACATGTCCTGTTACAATATCACCTGGCTGCGCAAAATCCGCAACTACGGGTACAGCCTGTCCATTAGTCTTGGGAACGGGATTGTCTCCCTGACATGATGAATACCGCATATCCAAGTAAGCGCCCGCTCTATACCCATGCCAAAACCGGCGTGAGGAACAGATCCATAACGTCTCAGGTCCAGATACCATTCCAGTGGCTCACGGGGCAAACCGTGTTCCCCGATCCGTTTCTCAAGTTCAAACAGCGAATCCTCTCTCTGGCCACCACCGATTATTTCGCCGTAACCCTCCGGAGCAAGAAGATCAACCGCTAGGGCAAGGTTTTCATCGCTCGCGTCTCTCTTCATGTAGAAAGCTTTTATTTTTGAAGGGTAATGGGTCACGAAAACAGGTTTGTCAAACTCTTGCGAAATGGCGGTTTCCTCATCAGCCCCAAGATCATCTCCCCAAGTAATCTCCATTCCTTTGGACTTCAGTATTTCCACCGCCTTCGAATAGGTTATCATCGGAAATCCAGGGGTGATTCTTTCCAGAGCCGTTACGTCTCTCTCAATGATCTTCAACTGCTCTTGGCAATTGTCCAGAACATCACCCACTATTCGG
>CAITZA010000055.1 GCA_903896745.1 uncultured Desulfomonile sp.
ATGAATTAGCGCAACCGCAGTCAGGTTATATGTTGATCAAAGGCTCATGCAAGGCTGATGCAAATTATTCCTGTAAACAGGGCTTCACTATCTCCTGACAGATGCGACCAGCCGTTTCTGGTCGTTTTCCTGAGCGCCATAATGTGCCTGAATCTTGCGGCAAACATCATCTTTGACGGTTTGCCACGAACAAAAAGCTGTGGTCTTTATCTTTCCTGTTTCAATGTCTTCGTATGCAAACACCGCTGGACAATCCTTGAGCCTGGCGTCTTCAAGCCCACCCTGGTCTTCGTAAGGTATCGTAATCATGGTCAACACTTTTTTGAAACAGGTGCGCTCACTCAGAATCCTGTCTATCTTTACGCCTCTCACCAAGTCACCAAGCGCCATCAGGCCATTACGCACATATTTCTCACCAAACACTTTCCTGAATCGTAGAGACCTGTAAAGTATGGCAACTGTCTTCAACAGGGTTTTTGCTTCAAAGATCGCCCTGGTAAAACCGGACTTGCCCAATTCAGCGAGTTCCGCCACAAATGTTTCATCCATCTCGCGAAGTTCCGACAGCAGTTGTGAAAGAGGAACAGTGAGATACGATGAAATAGGCACATATTTCAAACCGTCCGAAACCATCAACGTGGCGCTTTCACAATTCGGGTGGGAACCTCCGAGTGTTTGCTTTCCGAAAAATTTCGAAAGAACCTTGAATTTCATCATACCAGTGGAAACAAATTCAATTTCCGGGATCATCTGTTCAAATATTTTCTCTACACATTCCGTTGTAGTGGGCTCAAGCCTGACATCACTGGATTCCCAGCAGGGCGTAAGCGGCACAAAACCCCAGACGGAAACATGATCCTTGTGTTCGTGTATGAATTCGAGCATCTCTCGCATGTTGGTGTCATTTACGCCTTCAGCCACCGTTGAAATCACCACTAGCTTATTCACACCGCATTCGATGACATTCTGAAAGGCCTTTTTCTTTACCGCCAGAGAGTTGTCTCCTCTCAACGTCTTGTATACTTCGGGTTTTGTGCCGTCAAAACTGAAGTTGATTTGAACCCCCAAAGCGCAAAGCTCCTCGCAGTAGCGCCTGTCGGCAAGTTTGATGCCATTGGTGAATAGCTGCGCTTGAAATCCATAGCTTCGGGCAAGTTTCACGATTTCCAGGAAATTCTCATGAACTGTCGGTTCTCCCCCGAAGAAACACATATTCGGCTTAGGGTCCTGTTTCTGAAAATGTTTGAAAATCTTTTCAAAATATTCGACCGGCGGATGATACGCAAAACCCATGGCCTCCACATACGCCAGGCAAATTGGGCATCTCTGGTTACATAGGTTCGTCACATCTATTGATACAGTGGAAGGCCTGGTATGCAGTTGGTGGTCGCATGACCCGCAATCAAGCGAACAGGCAGGGCCTGACGGTTCGGAATAACATGCAATCTCCCTTTTCCAGCGCCATTTGCGCGCATCCTTGGTGACAAGTGAAGAAGTACGTCCGCAATCCTTGCAAAACTTTACCAAATAGACCTTGTTGTTACGAATTTCGTAACAGGCGTCTGTAGGTTTTCCACACTTCTCACAAAAACCTAGTTTCATTTTGTACTCCATGGCTCAAGTCTTAAAGAGCCTTATTGACGTTCTAAACGCGCGAATTTAGCGTTTCAGGACATCCAGCTAATATTTTATATTAAAAAAGTTATCTGTTATAAGGTTGGTTCCCTTATCACACTTTTTGAGCTTGTCAAGACAAAAATTGATTTGATATACTGTCAGGTTCTGTTATGCATCAGGACAGTAATTGAAATCGCTACTGATACCCTGGACATTTTTCCTAAATGAATATGCGTTCCCTGAGATCAAGGACGCCAACGGAAACAGTCTATGAAGCATTCATCAAGAAATCCTTCCATACTGGTAATGGCTGGTGAAGCCTCCGGAGACTATCACCTGGCTGCGTTAATATCCCAGTTGAAGAAAGTTTTGCCTGAGCTCAAGGTTTCCGGAATTGGTGGAGACAGGCTCGAATCGGTGGGGACGCGCCTGTTCCATCATTATAAGGACATAAATACTATTGGTTTTAGCGGAGGCTTATCCAAGCTCAGAAAAGTTGTTAATGCCTACAATACGATGAAGAAGGAATTGACCAGCGGGAAGTATGATCTTTTCATTCCGGTTGATTTTCCTGATGTGAACATACGGTTGTGCAAATTTGCTCGTAAAGCGGGGGTCAGGGTTTGTTATTACATAAGCCCTCAAGTCTGGGCCTGGCGTAAAAGGAGAATCTTCAAGATCAGGGATCGCGTTGACACCATGATGACTATTTTTCCTTTCGAGGAAAAACTGTATCGTGATGTTGGAGTTGAGGCCTACTTTGTAGGTCACACGATGATCAAGGATATGGCCATGCAATCTGACAGGCGCAGGGTTCGCGAAGACCTTGGACTGGACATGGATTCATGGATTGTCACATTGGCGCCGGGCAGCAGGTCTTCTGAAATTGAAAGGACTCTTCCCTTGATGCTTGAGTCCGCCAGGCAGCATCTCATCAAAAACCCGCAAACAAAATACGTAATTCCGGTCGCGGGTCCTCACCTCACGGATTTGATCAGGCATATAGTATCGGAAAATGATCTTGATCCCTTGCTTTTTCATGGAGAGGCTTCCAGTCTGATGGTGGCCTCGGACAGCGGGCTGATCTGTTCGGGCACGGCTACGCTTCAGGCGGCCCTGGCTGGTCTTCCACACGTTGTCATATATATGATGGACAACTTCTCGTGGTTTCTGGCAACCAGGATAGTCAAGCCGCTGCTGATGGATCCTGATATTCACGTTGCGATAGCAAATGTTCTTTCCATAAAAATGGAACAGAGCGGTATAAAGGGCCCTATCAGCGCGATTATTGACTCAGGACATCAAATTAAATGCGATGAATGCGGCAGGCCGTTGTTTGTTCCGGAGATTCTTCAGGATCATGCTACGGTCGATTGCCTGTCCGGCTGGCTGAATGAATTCAGATCCGACAAAAACCTTTGCGACGCAATGAAACTTGGCTTTCAGCAGCTAAAAGACTATCTGATTCAGCCGGACGGATCAAAAAGCGCTGTCGAGGTTGTCTTGAGAATGCTGCCGAATTAAGATATTTTTCTGCATCACAGATCATCTACCAGACTCGTTTGTGTGCTGAGGGAAAGGGAATTCTATGGCTTCAACCCTTAATGCGATGGACATACTCAGGATATTGCCAAAAACAAATTGCAGGGGATGCCGTGAACTCACCTGCCTGGTTTTTGCGGTAAGCGTGTTGCAGGGCAGGAAAAAGCTTGGCGAGTGCCCCTATGTTACTAAAGAGGTAATAGAGCAGTTTGGCTCGAAGGAACCAGATGCCCGGAATTCCGGCAATGAACTTCGCGAAAGCATAGACGCGCTCAAACACAAGGTATCTTCCATGAATTATCGTGACGTAGCTTACAGAACCGGCGCCGAATTTGTGAATGATACCCTGATTGTCAAGGTCTTCGGGAAGGACTTTCGCATCGATAAAGATGTCAATCTGTCTTCCGACATTCACATGCATCCGTGGATTGTGATTCCTATCCTGAATTATCTTCTGAACTGTTCGGGCATGGCGTTGACCGGCAAATGGACTCCATTCCGGCAACTCAGGGATGGGATGGCCTGGGATGGGCTTTTCCAGCAACGCTGCGAAAAACCTCTAAAAAAGATTATCGATGAGCATAAGGACTTTTTTGAGATTATGGCCCAGATATTTAACGCCCGGGAAGTAGAAAATGATTTTGATTCCGACATTTCAATAGTCTTGACCCCATTGGTCAAGTTGCCGATCCTTATACGATACTGGAAACCTGATGACAGATTCGAATCCAATGTTAACATCTTTTTTGACTCTTCAGCTCAGGATAATCTCGATCTGGATTCTGTTTATGCATTGGCGGCCGGTCTTGTAAGAATGTTCGAAAAGATTGCTGAAACTCACGGTGAAGTTCGTTGACTTCAATCTACACTGTCGGATTATGGATTACACAAAAAAGAAAGGCCCTCATGTATGGTAGGAACATGGGGCCTTCAACTACTTTAGTAGGTAGGTATTGGGTGTATTGACAACTCATGTTTGTCAGTGTTCCCATAAAATTTAATATTATTATTTTATTTGTAAAGTACTAATCCAAAACAAAGAACGATTATTTTCATAAAGAATCTGGATGAGCCAGTCGGGCCAGGTTCTGTATGGCGGTTTTACGCGCATATAGCATGATCTGGTCATTGGCCAGTATTTCAGTCGCTCCGCCAATATCACCAATGAATTCGCCGTGTCCCCGTTTAATACACATAATGGTTATGCCTTGTTGCCTCAGTTCCAGGTCTCGCAGCTTCATGTTTGCGAGTGTCGATTCGTAGGACACGGTCAATCCAACTATTGCGTAACCATCAGGTAATTCCAGTAAAGTGGTGTAATCCTTAACGGTTAAACCTGTAAAACGCCTTAATCCCCTGGCCGCTACATGAAATATCATTTTGTCTACAGTTTTACTATAGGCTACTCCCCATAATGCCATAAGTCCTATCAACAAAGTGGCCAGTCTTATTCTTAGTGAATATTCAGGATTTGAATCTGAAAAGCCTATTATGAGAGTTGACGCGCTGGTGACAAGCCCTGCGTGCCCCAATAACATCATTATCTTGATTATTCGTCTTCTTTGGGGATCACTGACTACGGCTTCGGATTCTGCAGTTGTAAATCCTACGCCGGTATAGGCCGAGCGCGCCTGGAATGAGGCCATATCCCTGGAAAGACCGGTTAATGTCAGCGCTACGGTTGCAATGCGCACTACCAGCAGAGCAAGCGTCACAACAATCACAAACGTAATAACCGAACCCATGGTGTTTTATGTCCCTGATCCAAAAGCTTGGCTGCGCTATGTTCCAAGTTGTTTAGCAATCATAGCCGGATAGATACATAGGGATTGTTTTTTCATGCAATTGATCTTTCTTTCGGGGTTCCTGCTACAGGTTGCCTGCTGCCACTTTTCCTAAAAAGGATTGTCCTGCGGCGATCATACAAGAGGTTCCAAAGCGTCAGGCAATTCAGAGATACTGCGCAGGACTCGACGTGGCTTGTGCAAGGCAAGCTCTTCAGCGGAATAGAAGCGGTTGGCAAGGGCGAATGCGTCTATTCTGGCGGCTTTTGCGCCGTGAATGTCAATGGGCGCGTCACCAACGTAGACTGTCGCATGTTCGGAGACCCCGGCAGTCTTCATGAATTCGACAAACATGTCGGCATGAGGCTTGGCCTTGAAACCGTCTTCAGCCCCGATGATGAGTTCCATTTTTTCGGAAAAACCGAGGTGATCCGCCAGTATTCGGGCGTATTTTCCGCGTTTGTTGGTAACAATACCGGTTTTTCGGGAACCGTTCAGTCTTTCGAGAGCTTCGGCAGCGCCAGGAAACATGGTGGTTTTTTCAAGAAAAATGGTGTCGTAATAGTCCCGGAATATTTTTATGCCCAGATCAGCCTCTTCGGGCTTCAGATACGACCTCACAAAATCGATCAATGACACTCCGGTTTTTCTTATCACCTCGTCAACGGTCATTGACGGGTATCCAAGAGTTGCAAACATGTGGTTAAAGGCTTCAGCTATTGCCTCGAGCGATTCTATAAGAGTGCCGTCCAGATCAAAGGCCACTGCCTGAATCCGGCGAGTAAGCAAAGAAGAAGCTTCCTGAAAGCTTTTCATTCTGATAGCCGGGATTTCGTTACGCGCGCAGTAAATGAACAAATCTTTCAGCGCCAGCACCATGTCCGCTTCCGATGCCGCATGTCGGTCGGATTCCCCGTCTCCTATCAGGATTATTTTATTATATCTATCTCTAAAGCTCTTTAATATTGATAGCTTGCATGTACCACAGACACCACATTCGGGGTTTGAATACGGATTGCTGATTTCAACACGGTCATTTTCAACAAAATGAAGTCCGTTGGCAAATATGTCGAGCCCGTCAACGCCATGTTTGGCAAACAGGGTTTTAATGGTTGCGTCAAAACCGTCCGATACTATTTTAACGTCAATTTCCCGACTGCGCGCCCAGTCAAGAAATTCCGGGAAATGCGGATCAAGTTCGGCGTGTTCGGAAACAAATTGGTTCAGATCGTCCTGATTCATGCGCATCATGGGGGCAAGAGCTTCGTAAACTCCCTTGGAGCCGGTATTGCCTCTGAGGTATCTCTTCACATGATATCGCCACTCAGGATCAAAGAGGTGGGATCGTATAAGACGGTTCACCGTATCCTTGAGGGAGACGGTGCCGTCGAAGTCGCACAGAATTAAGGTTTGTGCCTTTTTTCGTTCTTTTTTGGTATTCACTGCAACCATGGGCTGTTTATTTTATCGAGATAATTTCGCACTCCCTGATGCCATTCGGAGTTTTGATTTCCACCACATCGCCCGTTTCTCTACCTATCAGCGCCCTGCCAACCGGTGAATCAATGGACAGGACTCCCTTTGAAATATCGGCTTCATCCTGCCCCAGGAGCTGATAGACCTTCTTGTCGTCAGTGTCAAGATCCTCTATTGTCACAATAGAGCCAAAAACAACCCTGTCACTAACAACACGATTGCTGAGATCTATGATTTCGGATGCCGCCAGACGTTCCTGCAGATCACGTATGCGTGTCTCTATGAGGGCCTGTTTTTCCTTCGCATAGGTATATTCAGCGTTTTCGGACAAATCACCATGGCCCAGGGCAATTTCAATCTCTTTTATCACCGATGGACGTTCAATTCTTATCATACGATCCATCTCTTCATTTAGCTTCCGATGTCCTTCAGCCGATATGGGACGCCTAGCCTGGCTCATTTCCGGTATTCTCCCTTGCCCATCTTTTGTGTTTACACAGGTTGAGTGTCTTTCCAAGCCAAAAAACGAAATGCTATTCCAAATAAAAAAGGCAACAACATCATTGTCGCGCCTAAAAATTCCTGGAATAGATTTAAATCAGCACCTAACCTGACATTAACAAAAGTAAACCCATCGGTCAAGCAGTGTGGGGGGCCAAAATTAACCCCATCTTTTTCCAGGTGATCAGGTTGGACGGATTGGGCGCCTGAATAAATCCTGCGC
>CAITZA010000056.1 GCA_903896745.1 uncultured Desulfomonile sp.
CATTATCACGGATATTTCAAGTCACAAAATGGTGGAAAACGCCCTCGCCGAATCTGAAGAAAAATATCGCAGCGTTGTCGAATATTCCAGCCAGATGATCGCAATCACCCAGAATGGAAAACCCGTCTTTGTAAACTCTAAGGCCGTCGAACTGACCGGCTATTCCGAGGAAGACCTCAAAACTCACGGACTCACAGTTTTTATTCACCCAGAGGATCTTGAACGTGAAGTCGATCTGTTGCAGGATTCTTTCCTGGAATCAGAGTCCATCCCCACCGTTCAGTACAGGCTTGTCACAAAAAATGGGGGCATCAAATGGTGCGAAGAACAAACCGTCATCATTCGCTGGAAATCAAAACCTGCCACCCTCCATTTTCTCACCGACATCACGGAGAGGAAGAAAGCCGAAGATATACTGCTTGGCGGTGAAAGACTCAAGGCCGTCGCAGACCTTGCGTCCGGTGTTGCCCATAACTTTAACAATATGCTTCAGATCATTATCGGTGGGGCCGGTCTTGCAATTATGGACCTAAAGTCCGGAGACACCGAAAGGGTTCACACACAGCTAAAACAAATAGTTGAAAGCGCCCGCTTCGGCGCAGGCGCTGTAAGGCGTCTCGAAGACTTTGCCAATATCAGTTCCAAATCAAGGGTCGGCGCAGCCGATGTTTTTGATGTTTCGGACCTCATCCGCCGAGCCATAGACATGACTGAGCTCTGGTGGAAAACAGGCCCGGAAAAAGAGGGCCATAGGGTCCGCATCCATACCGATCTTGCGGATGGAATCCTGACAAAAGTTCTGGAAGACGACCTTTTCGAGGTTTTGATAAATGTCATTAAGAACGCCACTGAGGCCCTCCCAAATGGTGGCAATATCAAACTCTCATCCAGACTTCAAGACGGCAATGCGCTCATCGTGGTTGAAGATGACGGAGTTGGAATAGCTCCCGAAAATCTTGCCAAGATTTTTGAGCCTTTCTGGACAACAAAAGGATTCAAGGCCACAGGTATGGGCCTCTCCGCCAGTCTCGGAATAATAAAACGATATAATGGGGACATTTCCATCCAGAGCGAACCCGGAAAAGGCGCGGTCGTAACCATCTCATTGCCGGCGGAGGTGACCCCAAAATCCCAACAGGAACCTCTGCCTGATGCCGTCGCCCACTCCGAGCCCCTTCGCATCCTTGCCGTCGATGACATGGAAATGCTCGTCGATCTGCTCAGGGACGGTCTCAGCGAATATGGCCACACCGTTTATACAGCCCTTTCCGGAGAAGAAGCCCTACAACTGTTCGATGAACATGAAATAGACCTTATCATCAGCGATCTGGGAATGCCAAATATGACAGGTTGGGATCTCGGAAAGGAAATTATGCGACTATGTAATACCAGGAAAATCCCCAAGGTTCCTTTCATCCTCCTTACCGGATGGGGAAATCAGCAGGGTGAAGAACAAAAAATCATCGAATCGGGCGTGGATGAAGTAGTCATGAAACCGGTCGATTTAAGCAAAATTATGGTTGTCATAGATAAAATCACCTTTTCAAAATCTTCCGATCAACTCCGGTAGTTTCTCTGAATTCAGCTTTACAACATTCAAAAATTCTAAGTCATGGGATTACGGTCTTGAACAGCAATAGGATTATGGCCTCAACCTGCCGATTAAGCTATCTAACCTTGACACATATCATATCTGTTTGACAAAACAGCCTCAACTATGAAATAATAAATCACTTTAATTCGTTCTGGAGGTTTATGGATGTTTAAGTTTCTAGGAATGGCTCTTTGCGTCTGTTTAATGATAGCTCTGGCCGTACCGGCGTTTGCCGCAGCCAAAGGGCCGAACAAGTCATTTACCTCTGATATGGCCGGCGCTGTTTATAACACAGGCGCCAACGCGGTAGACCGTGCGGACGGTTTTGTAAATTCTGCTCTTCAGAGAACTTTCAGTCTGTTTAATCCGTGCCTGGACATAATAAAATTCTGCTCGGATTACGCTTTTGCGCCTATACAGAAGCCAATAGACTATGTTGAGGGCAAGATATACAAGACAAAACCGGCCCAAAAGAAGGCAGTGGTTGTTCCAGCGCCACAGAAACCAGAAATACCCAAATAAATTAACCACATTCAAATAAGTAAGAGGGGTTCGGCGGACTAATAGGGGTTATATGGGGCCGCCGTCCGGAGGGAGCTAATGATTTTCAGGATTGCGCCAGTGTTGGCGTTGCTCCTTTTCCTGTCTGTTTCTATTTGTCCAGCTCAGGAAAAGGCGCATCCCAACGGTCTGGCTATTTGTTCCGTCATCATAAATGAGATGACAGAAGGCAGG
>CAITZA010000057.1 GCA_903896745.1 uncultured Desulfomonile sp.
GGCGCATTGGGCATGCCTCCCTCAAAACTATAAAAACTGTAACCGGTCTCACCACCCAATACCAACTCTGCGCCCGGTTTGCCTATCGTTACCTCGCGTATCTTGCCCGAATACTTTACCTTCGGCAGTTCAGCCATTTGCCACCTTCTTTAATTTGTTTATGCTCTGTAGTTTTTACTACTCAGGCGTAGCGGAATCTCAGGCGGGATTTTTCCTTTTTTCGCTGCCGAACCACTCTTTCGAGTAAAAGTATCTTTCAGCCGTCGTTAAATACTTCTTGATCGATACGTCGCCTTCTTCGACGTTGATGGCTGTGATGTTGGATCTCCATTGATAACGGTCCTCGTCTTTGCCCTGGACATAATCTGTCACTAGGATTTTAACTTTTTGACCGTCAAATCGCTCTTTTTCTTCAAAATGCTCTGATGCCATAACCTCACTCCTCTCTAGTCAGTCGAGAATTTTGTTTATTACGGCAAATTCTGCCTGGGGACATGCTTCTCCCGAGAATCGGGTTATACGATGGGTAAGCTCACACATTATGAAACATGGCAGACGCAAGCGCAATATTTTTTTTGATATTTAACGCAGATAGCACGTTTTACTAAAAAGGGCGCGTTATGCGCGAATATCTTTTCGACTTCTGTTATGGCGCCTTTTTTCTCCTGAGGTTGAGCTTTGTTCGGTTTAGTGCTGAAACCGTACCTTGCTTATAAGTGGGTTGCCTTTTAATGATGGTTCGGCGCATCGCTAACTGTTCGGAAAGACTTGGATCAAGCCATGTTAGGCGTCGGCTCTGGCGTGAAGCCAGAGCGCTCAATTCGGTTTGAATCCGCGTGGGGGGATTAAAGTCTTACACCTTGAGGAGTTCTTTTAGACATGTAATCTAGTCGGTTTAGGGCATTCACCATTGCTTTTGCGGACGCTACGAGAATGTCTTCATGCGCGCCTTTGCCCATTGCTATATTTCCGTCTTCCTCCAATCGGATAGAGGCTTCGCCGAGGGCGTCAGTTCCGCCGGTTATTGCGCTGATTGAAAATCTCAACAGATTTGGGCGCCTGCCTGTTAATTTCAGAATGGTGTTGTAAGTTGCGTCAACTGGACCGTTTCCAAGTTCTGCGCCATGGCATTCCTCGCCATCGACAAGCATTTTAACGGTTGCAGTTGGAACGACCTCGGAGCCTGACATTATAGTCACCGACAATAGTTTGTAAGTTTCTGCCGTCCTTAAAACCTCTTCAGCCACTATGGCCTCGAGGTCCTCATCAAAGATGGTTTTTTTTCTATCGGCCAGATCCTTGAATCTTTTGAATGACAGGTTTACTTCCTGCTCGGTCAGATAGTACCCCAAAGCCTGCAATCTCTCGCGAAATGCATGCCGGCCCGAATGCTTACCCAGGACGAGGAGTGATTTTGAAATACCTACGCTCTCTGGGTCGATAATCTCGTAGGTGGTTCGTTCCTTGATGACGCCATCCTGATGAATTCCGGATTCATGGGCAAATGCGTTAGCGCCCACGATGGCCTTGTTGGGCTGGACAGGGATACCGGTAATGGCGGTGACCAGTCGGCTTGTGTGAAAAATTTCTTCTGTATTAATGTTTGTATCGAGATGGAAAGTAGCCCGACGGGTTTTTAATATAAGCGCCAGTTCTTCAAGTGACGCGTTCCCTGCTCTTTCCCCGATGCCGTTAATGGTGCATTCCACTTGCCTGGCTCCGGCCAGCACGCCTGCCAGGGAGTTGGCTACCGCCAGCCCTAGATCGTCATGGCAATGGACAGATACAATCACATTGTCAATTCCCTTTGCTCTGTTCTTAATAGTTGTAATGAGTTCCCCTATTTCCTGAGGGTAGGAATATCCGACGGTATCGGGAATGTTGATGACAGATGCGCCCTCACTAATTGCGGTTTCGACCACTTCCACGAGGAATTCGGGATCGCTTCTCGTAGCGTCTTCGCAGGAAAATTCTACCCAGTCAGACAAGGAGCGAGCCAGCCGAACAGCTTTGCCGGCACGGTCAATAACTTCATTTCTGGACAATCTGAGTTTGTGTTTCAGATGTATGTCGCTCGTTGCGATAAACGTGTGAATACCCGGTCTGGCTGCTTCGGAGACGGCTATCCAGGCGGTTTCTATATCTTCTGCCACAGATCTGGATAGCCCGACAATCCTGGAGTTTTTTATTTCTTTGGCAATTTTTCTTACAGCTTCTCTGTCTCCATCGGAACTCGCAGGGAAACCTGCCTCAATTATATCGACACCCAGGCGTTCGAGCTGACGGGCTAGCTGGAGTTTTTCGTGCTGGTTCATGGTAGCGCCAGGTGACTGTTCGCCATCTCGCAAAGTAGTATCGAAAAAAAATACTCTGTCCATTTATTCCTCCGACATGCCAGATTGTAGATTCGGAATTTCAGCGCTCAGCAATTATAGAGAGATTCCGCTCCGGCCATAAACGCAATCCTGTTAGTCTTCCAAATTCTTTCTGGAATTCGTATTGCGCTGTTATGCAGATTACAATGTATTCTCCTAAAATTCAATCAGGCCGTCAGCAATGTAATCGGGTTTGAGGGTTCTTTCGCTATGTTGAAGGCTTACCTGATGTTTTCAGGTTTTTTTGACTATTATCAATGACAGGTATGGCGTTGATGTGTCCTTGAGTTGGGTCAAATCTGATACGATCGTCTGTTGGTCGGTTCCGAGTTTGCAGACAAAGGTTGAGTGTTCAAGCATGTCCAAATCTTCGAGTGTTTGGTAGATATTGTTGAACTGTCTGTATGTCTTTAGCATCACGACATTATCCGATATTTGGACAGCCTGTTTGAGCTTGGCGCCGCCCCTGGCGCCAGAGACAATGACAAGCGATTCTTCGCCTTCGCTCAAGGGGATGTTTGCGGCCGCAGCCGCAGCCTGAAAGGATGTGATTCCTGGTATACTCACCACTTCAAGATTCGCGGCTTTCTTTCTGATGGTTTTGAACAGGTAAGAAAAGGTGGAATAGGTCAGGGGGTCACCAAGTGTGATAAATGCGCAGTCAGTCCCTGTATTCAGAATTTCCAGCACTCTGGCGCTGTTTTTTTCCCAGGCCTCTAGCAACACCGATTTGTCATTGGACATCGGAAAAGGTAATTTCTCGATATCTTTGGCATTAATATGCGTCTTTACGATATTTTCCGCAATGCTGTAGTCATTTTTACTGGAACTGGCGGCGAATATTTTTGGAACCTTTTTGAGAACTTCGACGGCCTTTATGGTTACCAGGTCCGGATCTCCGGGGCCAACGCCGACGCCATAGAGAATGCCGGTTTTTGGAATTGACTGAGATTTGGCTTGTTTTCGATCAACCAATGGTTTTACTCCGAATGATTTCGGGCAAATCGACCGAGTAATCGCGTTTTGCCCTGCATTTAATTTCCTTGATGGGATTCCCACAATTCGGGATAAATGAATCTGGATAGCCGTTCTACCGCTTCCACCGATCTTGGACCGGGTCTGGAAAATATCTGTTCATCCACCTCAAGATACCTGTCCTTGATAACCGCCTTCAAATTCTTGTAATGAGGCCTGTCGGTGAGTTTACCCGGATTCCTGTTCATCGGACCAACCTGGACCAGATAGTAATCTGGTTCCCAAGACAGAAGAGATTCTTCATTAACCCTGGCAAATTTCTTGTTGGCAGCGACACAATTCCTGGCGCCTGCGTATTTTATGATGTCGTTCACTATGGAGGCCTGACCTGCAGCCAGGAGATTGGGATATCTCGCCTCAAAAAATATCTTCGGCTTATTGGCTATCCCTGAGCTTTTTTCAAATATTTTGATCAATTTTTCCTTCATCTGTTTCACGAGTGATTCTGCCTGGTTTTCCGTTCCCGTAAGCGTTCCTATCCGAGTGACGACAGCGAAAAGCTCTTCAAAGGTTTCGGGGCCAAAAACAGCCACATTGAGCCCATGCTTCTTAAGTTGCTCCACTGGGGTCATGGCCTCCCTGCGACCGGCATTCTGCAAGATCAGGTCCGGCTTCAGGGACATTATCATCTCGACGTTTGGTCGCATGTGAGTGCCAATAGCTGGCCTGGAGGTTATTGATTCAGGTATATGATCAGCTTTTGTTCTGGCTATCAAACGGTCTTCAATTCCCAGCGCCGCTATAATCTCGTTATATCCTCCATACAGGGCTATGATTCTCTGGGCTGGTTTCTCCAAACGGATCTGTTGGTCCGTGTCGTCGGTTATGGTAAGTCCCGAAGCCTGACTCGAAATCATCAAGGAAATCACTGGAAGTAATGCGACTGATATGGCCGGGTATAAAATGCGCCTGAGGGCAGTTTGCGACTGGATGTCGCGATATTTGCACATCAGTTTCATAAATCTCGCGTAAATATTTCTGTTGAAAAACCTCATGAGTTGGACCATCCAGGACGACTTCACCTTTTTTCAAAAAGATTAGTCTGTTACAATACAAAGCTGCCAGATTCAAGTCATGCATCACGGATATTACCGTGGCCCCATTCCGATTTATTTTTATGAGTAAATCGAAAACCTCCATCTTGTGACAGATGTCGAGGTTTGATGTGGCCTCGTCCAAGAGCAACGCATCAGTTTGTTGCGCCAGGATTCTTGCTATGGTGACCATTTGCGCTTCGCCGCCAGAGACGTTCGTTATCGGACGCTCAGCCAATCCTAGCGTATGAGTTTTACTCATGGCTTCCAGAGCGATTCGCCTGTCGTCACGTGAATAGAAACCCCATCTGCCGACATAAGGGCTTCGTCCCATTAGTGTGATTGAAAAGCACTTGAAAGGAAACGAGATTTCCGTTTTCTGCGGGGCTACCGCCATTTGTCTGGACAGGTCGCTTACGGCTAGCGAATCTATTGTTAGACCGTTGACCAGGACGCAACCCCTGCGCGCCTTGAGTACTCCACTTAACGCATTTATCAGAGTGGTTTTTCCGCTTCCGTTAGGGCCGAGAATTCCTACCATTTCTCCAGAAGCAATCTCGAGCGACACCCCGTGCAGAATGTCTGATCCATTGTAGCCAACATATAGATCTCTTGTTTCAATCAATTCCGCTCTCCACTCTTCTCTTTTTTAGTAACAAACAGAAAAAGGGCCCTCCCAGCAACGCTGTAATGACTCCGACCGGAAGCTCCTCTCCCTCAGGAAGAATGATCCGAGCCCCAACATCGGACCAGATCAGGGCAAGCATGCCCGCTATGCCTGATAGTACGAACAATCGGCCGTGGTCGGGGCCTACTGTCAGTCGGATGAGATGTGGGGCCACAAGTCCAACAAAGCCGATCACGCCCGAAACACTGACTGATCCGGCTGTCAGGAGACTGGCGCCTATCAAAACCCTGCGCCGGGTCCGGGAAACATTAACTCCTAGCTGCTTTGCCTGAGAGTCTCCCAAGGTCATAAGGTCCAAATCCCTGGAATGAACTACAACAAGAATCAGACCAATAATGATGTATGGTAGCGCAAAGCCGAGGTGGCTCCATCCCCTTCCCTGAAAGCTGCCCATTACCCAGAATACTATTGATGATACCGATTCCTCATCCAATGACTTCACTAACGATATTAACGCTCCCAAAAAAGTGGCCACCACAATTCCAGCCAGGACCATAGTGTCTCGCCGCACCCGCCCATCCACACGCGACAGAAAAAGGACTACAAACAGAGCCGTCAGGGCGCCAAGAGAGGCGACAACGGGAATTAGCCCCAGTCCCAAAAGGGTGAGATTGGAGACCCCGAAAAAAATTGCAAGAGAGGCCCCGAACGCGGCGCCGGTAGATACACCTATGGTAAACGGATCAGCCAGCGGGTTTTTCAAAATGCCCTGAAACGCGGCCCCAGACACGGACAAAGCCATCCCGACAAAGGCTGAAAGTACAACACGACTAAGTCTTAGATCCACTATTACCGTTTTTACCGAGTCATCAACATCCCGACCCATGCTCAGACCCGAGGCGGAGATAAGAGTTGTCAGCGTGTCTGCGATGGATATGGGAACTCTTCCGATCGCTGTTGCGACGATCAGCGAGACTCCTGTCAGTCCAATCAGGCCTGTGGTCAGTAAAAAGAACCTCTTTTTGGCCTTCTCGTGCTGGATTTCGATCAAATCCAGTCTGCCAGGTTGGTGTAAAATGTTGACCTCTCTCATCTACGGTGTTGTCTTTGGCGGCTGTTTACGTTTTCATTTCTTACGGAAATAGCAATACTGACCGGCAAATTTCCGGAATCCGGATAGGCGTCGTTCAGGCGCCCTCTTTGTAGACCGCATAAACTCTTTCTGAAAAGAATTTCGTGAATCCGCAGGCTGTCGTTGCGACTCCTATCGCAAACATCAGAATGAAAACGATGAGGAATTTCAGGCCATGAAATAGAAAACCCGGACCTTTGAGGGTCCGGGGATTGCCCAATTTATCCACGGCCAAATTCCGACCATTTTTCCACGATGGTTGAAACATCTTCCCTGCAGGCAGGTCTTCTGACTTCCGGATCATCCTACTGACTGCGCCTTCCCGATAAGCATCTGTTACCAGTGGCTTTATGCAGCGTTCGTCCCCGGTTACAGCGGCGGGCCCGTTCCTGAATTTCACAGGATTCCCTATTCATTCACCTAGGTTGTGAACCCGCAGGGTATTTGTCTTCAGGTTACAAAACTAACCATTTATTGTCAATCTTTAGTTAGTAAAACCAACCTAATAGGCGGTCTAACCGCTTTAAGGGGTGTTAGCCTTCGTTTCCTTCAACTCGGAAGGTTCGACAATGGTGGCAATTGGGGCGTTAGGATTAGGGGCCTCGCGCTTCCTGAACCTATTAATGATGGTGAATGCTGGCCCCGAAAATACATAAACAAGGCATAGCAAAAACGGGATGACGCATGGCATCAGCGCTATCAAAGCCAATAACACTACAAAAGCCAGGGTTGAGCTAAACGGCTTTGCCCGAACCAGAGTCAGGTCCTTGAAGGCGTGAAACTTGACGGTGCTAACCATTAGGAACGCCAACGCCAGTGTACCTAGAAGCATGACAAGTCTGTAATCAGCGGGGTTGATCTCCATGTACTCGATGAATACAACAGTGGTGGCGAGCATGCCTGCCGCTGCCGGTATCGGCAGTCCGTTGAATTTCTTCATGTCGGGGTTGACGGATTGCACGTTAAAACGCGCCAATCTCAAAGCGCCGCAGGTCACAAAAATAAATGCTGAAACCCAACCCAGGCGCCCATATGGCTCGAGAACCCAGGAATAAATCAGGAGAGCCGGGGCGACACCGAATGATATTACGTCCGCGAGTGAATCCAGCTCCACTCCAAATTTTGTGGTTGTTTTGGTCAGGCGCGCTACTTTTCCATCGATACCGTCAAAAAAGCCTGCTACAAGAATAAGCGCCGCAGCGATGAGAAATTGCCCCTTGATGGCCAGAATGATCGAATAAAAACTAAAAAAAATGCTTGTTAACGTTAGCAGGGAAGGGAGAATAAAAATTCCCTTTTTCATTTTGTTGATGCGATTCCTGTTTCGCTCTGCACGCTCAAAGGATTCATCCGGATCAAAAGGGCGTCGAGCTGGTTTTAGAAAGCCGCGTCTTTTTTTGGGAAACGAAGACATTTTCACACCCTGCCTGTTATTGGTTGAAAGGAATCCGATCGCGGGGCCATATTCTTGAAAAGGCGCCGTCTGAACACCATTCTAGCGTTTTTAGGCATGATTTACAAATGATTCAGGTGATTGGATATGTACAAGGGTTATGAAAGCTTGGTGTCAGACCGAGCAAGCACGGTAATTCCTGCTTTTACCCTGTTTCCCTCGGTGACCACTGGTGTAAGGCCAGGCGGAATATAAACATCGACTCGTGATCCAAATCGGATGAGGCCCAGCCTTTCGCCTTTCATGACCTCATCAGACACACGCGCCCAGCATGCGATCCTGCGAGCTATCTTGCCCGCTATTTGAACAATTTCCACGTTCCCAAAAGGAGTGTCTATAACTATCGCATTTCTCTCGTTAACAATTGATGAGTCGGCCTCACGCGCATCGAGAAATGAGCCCTTTAAATGTTTGACAAAGGTAACTTTTCCGGGGGACGGCCATCGGTTGACATGAACATTGAAAACCGACATGAAAACGCTCACTCGAGTATAAGGACCTTTCCCGGAGATATGGGATGTAACGTTTGGTGTTATTGAAGTGACTTTCCCATCAGCGCTAGAAAGAATTGCGTCTGGATCAGCAGGCCCATATCTTTCAGGATTGCGAAAAAAAACTGACACGCAGAATACCAGCAAGAGCAAAACGGCTGAAATCCAGTTATAGTCCTTCAGCCATGCGATTAGGGAAAGAGATAGAAGTGGAATCACAAAAATAAGCGCCTCACGGGCTATAAATTCGTTGTGACCTGCACGGCATCTCATTCTGTAGGCTCCGAATAACGCGGCGATTTTCTTCCTCTAGGAAGCGCTACGGTTCCCGTTCGAATAAGCTCGAGGATACCCAGAGGGGTCAGGAGCTCAATCATGGCCTCAATTTTACCAGCCCCACCCGTGATTTCGACGATCATGGAATCCGTGGCTATGTCCACAATCTTGCCCCTGAAAATATCTACTATTCTCAGGACGTCAGCACGCTTGGCGGATGTGGCCTTCACCCGGACCAACGCCATCTCCCTGTCAACATAGTCTCCTGACGTAAGGTCCTGCACCTTGATGACGTTAATGAGCTTCCTGAGCTGCTTGATAATTTGTTCTATTATTGCCTCGCTCCCATACGTTACAATTGTCATTCGAGAGACATCCGGAACAATAGTAGGAGCGACGCTTAATGAATGAATATTGAAAGCCCGTCCGGAGAACATACCCGACACTCTGGCAAGCACGCCTGGTTTGTTTTCCACCAGTACTGAAATAACGTGTCTGTTTTCCATATTATACTTATACCAAGATCATTTCCTTGATCGGAGCGCCCGCTGGAACCATAGGATAAACGCCTTCCTCGCGATCTACCACGAAATCCATTATGACCGGTCCCCTGGTTTCTAACGCCCTAAGAATTAGCGGTTCAACCTCGGATGTTTTTGTCGCCCTCAGGCCCAAAGCTCCGTATGCTTCAGCGAGTTTTACAAAGTCCGGCGCCACCATGATGTCGGTATGCGCGTACAGATTGTCGTAAAAACGCTCCTGCCACTGGCGTACCATTCCGAGATACCCATTGTTAAGTATCGCTATCTTTACCGGCAAATTGTATTGTTTTACAGTCGCGAGTTCCTGGATGTTCATCTGGATGGAGCCATCTCCCGCAATATCAATTACCACTTTGTCGGGAAACGCTATTTGGGCCCCGATCGCGGCCGGGAAGCCATATCCCATTGTTCCCAATCCGCCAGATGTCAAAAAGGTTCGAGGCGTATCAAAGAGATAATATTGCGCCGCCCACATCTGATTTTGCCCGACTTCCGTAGAAATGATCGCTTTTCCCTGGGTCAGTTCGTAGAGCTTCTCCACCACATACTGCGGTTTTATTATATCGGAAGTCCTGTCAAACCTGAGACGCTGTTCGTTTCTCCAGGCATTAACCTGGGCGTGCCAGTTCCGGGTATGTTCTTCTGTCTCCTTGTGCCTGCCTTCCAGTGTCAACGCCTCTATGAGTCTTTCCAGCGCGTCTTTGGCGTCACAAACTATTGGGACATCGACCTTGATATTTTTCTGGATTGAGGTTGGATCAATATCGATATGGATTATGTTTGCGTCCTTTGCGAAATCTTCGACTCTACCGGTTACGCGGTCGTCAAAACGGGCGCCTATGGCGAGAAGCAGGTCCGAGTGATTTACCGCCATATTGGCGCGGTAAGTGCCATGCATACCAAGCATCCCGAGGGACAAAGGATGAGTCCCCGGAAAACATCCAAGTCCCATCAGGGTCATCGTGACCGGAAATCCGGTCATTTGTACAAAAGTGAGCAATTCCCTGTGGCAGCCTGAAGTCAGGACACCCCCACCCGCGTATATCACGGGGCGTTTGGCCCGACGAATGAGCTCAGCCGCTCGGGCAATGGAGGGTGGGTGGGCCTTCAGGGTTGGTTTGTAAGTTGGTATTTCGATAGATTTTGGATAATCAAATTTTGTTTTGGCTTGAATCATATCCTTAGGAAGATCGAGCAGGACTGGGCCCGGTCTCCCTGTGGAAGCGATGGTAAAGGCCTCCTTAATGGTATGCGCCAGTTCTTCAACCTTGGGGACGAGGTAATTGTGTTTGGTGCAAGGTCTTGTAATTCCAACAATGTCGGCCTCCTGAAAGGCGTCATTTCCAATTAGCGGTGTTGGCACCTGACCGGTGAATACAACCAGAGGAATTGAATCCATGTAAGCTGTGGCAAGCCCGGTAACAGTGTTGGTGCCACCTGGACCAGAGGTTACCAGGCAAACCCCCGGTTTTCCCGTAGCGCGCGCGTAGCCATCAGCCGCATGAACGGCGGCCTGTTCATGCCGAACAAGGATGAATTTGAAATCATCCGAGAAATAACGAACGATCGCATCAAATATATCGATGACAGCGCCACCGGGATATCCAAAAATTGTATCAACACCCTCTTCCTTGAGGGCTCGTAAAAGAATTTGCGCTCCATTAATTTTCATTTTTCATAACAGCCTGTGGTAAAAAGTCTACGCAGCGATTTATGAAGATTCAGCCCTGAGTTTGGACAGGATTTTTTCAATCTGATCCTTCCCTTTGAGCTTTTTCTTCTGGATGGTTTTTCTTTCTATTTCCTCAGATGGTGTGAGGTAGACCCTGCGGTTGAAAACTTCGAGTTGCTCCTCAAATTCGAGATGCTCTTGCCAAAGTTTGTTTAACTCCGGTTCACGATCTTTACACCGTTCAATAAGTTCAAGATCTTGTTTTTCCATCTCAAGGCCCTTTTCATATGGTTTCATTCTTCATAATGTCTGAATTTTATACGCTTTGAGCGTTTCTTTGTCAATAAACGGGTTCAGTGCGCATCAGCCGTTGCAACATGTTTTTCAAAATGATTTCGAATGGAAAAAACTTGCTAAAAATTGTCTATCGGGTTTATGTTACTGAGAGTAGTATTCCTCACAAATAAATCCATTGACATTACGAAGCGGCGAGACAAAGTCGCGAGACCGGGGCCGCTCTCTTAAGATTTTCTTAATTCAAGGAGGACAGCAAATGGCTGAACTGCCGAAGGTAAAGTATTCGGGCAAGATACGCGAGGTAACGATAGGCAAACCGGGCGCAGAGTTGGTATTGGGTGGTGAGACCGGTTACAGTTTTTATAGTTTTGAGGGAGGCATGCCCAATGCGCC
>CAITZA010000058.1 GCA_903896745.1 uncultured Desulfomonile sp.
AATGTCAGAACTGTCCTGGTTTTTCTGAATGATGGTATTCACAATTGTGTCAAAAAGTTGTTGAGCCCCTCTATATCCGACGGTTAACAACCGTTGACCGCCGAACCTGTCGTGAATTGGAAATCCTACCCTGATTAGCGGAATATCCAGTTCTCTCGACAGCTTGTGGCCTTTGGAATTGCCAATCAGAAAATCTGGCGCCAGGTCTTTGGCTTCCATTCCGATGTCGTAAAAATCCACATTTTCGCGAACAGCGGGAAGCTCATCCAGAATACCGGCGCATACATTTTCTATGGCCTTTTTCAGGTGTTTGCCGTTTGCTCCGGTGGCCACCAGCACAGGCCTGATTCCTACCTCGACCAAGAATGACGTCAAACCTGTGATCATATCCTCTTCACCGTAAATGACGGCTTTTTTCCCAAAAACATATTTGTGTCCGTCTATATAGGAATCAACAAGCCGTCCACGCTCTGAAACATGCTTTTCGGGGGCGCTTACTCCGCCGAGTTCCTGTAACACGTCAAAAAAACTGTCTGTCTCCCTGAGTCCGATCGGCAAACCGAGGCTGTGAAGGGGTAATCCAAATTTGTTGTACAAGCATTTGCCTGGTGTATTTTCTTCCAGAATTACCCTACCAAATTCTATTGTAGCGCGAGCGGCGCCCATGGACTTTATTTCCTCCGGTTTGGCGCCTCCTGACGGTAGTTTTTCATATTCGGTTAAGGCCGGGGCGTCCAATGTGTCGGACAAGTCAGGGACAATAGTTGCGTCTAAACCAAAATCAGACATGATGTCCTTTAGATAGCGTGTATCTGCAGGACTGACAAATCCTGGGAAAAGGTTCACCCTGTCAACCGGATCACCACAGCAGGCAAGCTGATCGACTACCGCCAGGACTGCGGCGTGAAAACCTTCCATATATGCTCCCGAATAGCTGGGCGTGGACACACTCACCAGTTCTGGTTTCCCGTGGCTATCTATCAGATCGGAAAATTCATGCCTGAATTCCTTCAGAAACATCGGAGTGTCGTCTCCGATGGTTTCAGTAAGACAGGTTGTTGCAATTCCGATCATTTTTGCCTTGTATTTTGTCAGGATATTTCTGAGACCAAGCTTGAGATTAGAACCTCCTCCGTAAACCGCGCTTTTTTCGCCGAGGGACGATGAGGCGATGTCCATGGGCTCCCGAAAATGACTGATTATGTAACGCCTCATATAGGTAGCGCAGCCCTGAGATCCATGAAGAAAGGGAACGGCCCCCTCAATTCCTCTGAAGGCCAGGCATGCCCCAAGAGGTTTGCAGAGTTTGCACGAATTTGTCGTAGATACATATGGTTCGCCTTGCGCATTCATGACATTATCCTCAAGCTGTCTGAAGAGACCGTTCGCTCTGTTTTTGCTGTGAAATCCTTCTGGGTGAAAACTGCCAGACAGGGCTCATCACAGTTGAATAAACTTCTTTCGCAAAATTCAGCATGCCAACGAAGCCTTCCAGGGCTTCCTTGCGTTCATGGTTGTGGTCACAGAAACCGACCCCAAGCTTGTAGGCAATCGGACGTTCTTTAACGCCACCGACAAAAATATCGACATCCTTCTCCTGCAAAAAGCTCGAAAGCTCGAGGGGGTTGGAGTCATCAACAATTATTGTTCCTGGATCGGTAATCTCGTAAAGCTCCTTATAGTCCTCTTCCGTGCCGGTTTGTGACCCGACAAGAGCGACATCCATGCCTATGAGTCTGAAGGCCTTTACCAGAGAGAACGCCTTGAAAGCCCCTCCAACGTAAATAGCAGCCTTCTTACCTCTCAGGTCTTTCCGATATTTTTCAAGAACCGGATAAAGGGCCTTGAGTTCCTCTCTGACAAGCTCGCTGGTTCGTTGCGCCATGTCGGGTCTGATATCCCTGAAAAAGTTTGCTACCTTGTATAAAGAATCCGCCATGTCTTCCACGCCAAAGTATGAAACCTTAACCCAGGGGGTTCCGTATTTTTTTTCCATCATTAGCGCCAAATCCATGGTCGATCCGGAGCACTGAACAACGTTCAAGGCCGCGCCATGCGCCATCCTGATGTCATCCACCCTGCCGTCTCCGGTAATATTGGCTACAACCTGAACACCCATTCGCTCAAAGTATTCCCGTATTATCCAAATCTCTCCAGCAAGGTTGAAATCACCAAGGATGTTGACGCTAGCAGGCGAAATCCCGTCCGTTGGTCCTGTCCCAACGAGTTTAAAAAGCGCCTCACATGCGGCATTGTATCCTGCTCGCTTGTTCCCCCTGAAGCCTTCGGATTGGACAGGTATCACCGGGATACCTGTCTGTTGAGCGACACGTTTGCATACGGCATTCAGATCATCGCCGATAATGCCCACGATACAGGTTGAATAAACAAAGGCGGCTTTGGGTGAATGTCTCTCAATCAGTTCAATGAGCGCCCTGTAAAGCTTGCTTTCTCCTCCAAAAATGACATCGCGTTCCTGCAGATCAGTCGAGAAACTCATGCGATGGAGTTCAGGCCCCGAAGAAAGAGCGCCCCTGATATCCCACGTATAAGCTGCGCAACCGATTGGACCGTGTACCAGGTGCAAGGCGTCCGCAACCGGATAAAGAACTACCCTCGAACCGCAGAAAACACAGGCCCTCTGACTCACTGCGCCAGCAAGGCTCGGCATGTCGCAATTCATGCTAAATGGCTCATCACCTTTGCGATATATCTGCTTTTCTCTTTCTGAAAAAATTGCAGGATTCATTGGCGTGCCCTTCCCCAAAAA
>CAITZA010000059.1 GCA_903896745.1 uncultured Desulfomonile sp.
CTCTCGATTACAGGCGTTCTCTAAAATAAGCGCGAATTGATTGCAGAGTTTATATGTATTTCTTGTGAAAGCGGGAATCTATTATTAATGGATCCCCGATGTCCTGTTTCGCTTATCAACACTGATGCGATTATTAATGGATGACAAGAACGATTCAACCCCAACGGCAGGGTTATTGTAAGAACAAACTGATGATCGTGGATCACGGTAGGAAATGATCTGCGGTCTGCCATGAATCACTTCAGTGAAAAAAATGTCCAAGCGTTCCAAACCAAATAAAACCTCAGAAACCCCTGTTCAAACAAATCCTTTGGAAAATAAAGGTTATTAACCTGAAACATATCGGAAACGTATCACGATTAATATTCAAGAGTTCCCAATTTTATAAGCTTGCGCTTCCATGCAGCGTGTATTAATCAAGTGTGAGTGAATTTGTCCGGACAGCCTCAAAGAGATTATACATCTGATATGTTGGAGATTAATGCATGTCCCCAGACACATCGCTTGCACGCGCCAGAGCCGCCATAGAAGCAGATTTGATCGATGAGGCGATCAACATCGCCCAGACACGTGAGACCCGTGACACAGTAAACGTAGGCCTGCACCTGGATTGGGCCCGAGCGCTCGAAGACCTCGGCCTGGTCGAACAGGCCGCTCTCGAATTGAACCTTGCCATACGCGATGCGCCAGAAAGAGAACAAACATACCAGAAACTTGCAGAAATATACCTGGATATGGGACAGGCGTCCAAAGCAGCCAAAACATTGGGGCGTCTGGTAGAGCGATATCCGGACAAACCGGAGTTTTATGAACTGCTCGCCGCTGCTCTGAAAGAGGCCCGACAGTTTGACGCCGCACTCCAAGTCTACCAGAACGGCCTGAAGGTTACTGATGACCACCGTTTCAAGACTTACATTCGCGACATGAGTTTTATTGATAGCGGCGAAGAGCATGAAGCCTCCGAACAACCACCCCAAACCGCCTCGATCATTCCCCGTAAAAACAACCTCATAACCTTTTGTAGCCTGTTTTCGGGACGGGAAGGCGTTTATGCGCGTCAATGGTTGAGCCCCACAGGTGAGTCCGGTTATACACCGATTCAGGAACCGCTCAATATCAAGGTCGCAGAAAACCATATCCTGGGAAATTTCACCGTCGGCGCTTATCCTGTAAGGCTCGACAACACTGTGAATTTCATGGCCTTTGATTTTGATATAGCAAAATTCGCACTCAATAAAGCCATCACCAGTGAGAAGTTATGGAGCAATCTTATGCGCAGGGTCCTGGCGCTCGGTTGCCGGATGCTGGATATTTGCTCCGCAAACCAGATACCGGCTTATATTGAAGACTCCGGCTTCAAGGGGTATCATGTCTGGGTTTTCATGGAATCGCCCATTCCCGCAGGAGTTGCAAAGAAATGCGCCGACCTGCTGGTTACCGGTCTGACGCCCTTGCCACAGGATATTACTGTCGAGGTCTTCCCAAAACAGACAAATGTCAGAACCGGTGGGCTAGGTAACCTCATAAAACTCCCCCTCGGAATCCATAAGAGAACCGGTAGAAGGTCGGTATTCATATCGCCCGATTCAGGTCCTTTGACTGATCAACTCGGATTCCTCGAAACAGTGGAAAAGGCATCCAAACGATCTATTTATGGAACCATACAGAGGATGAGCGCGCCAGCGGCAATATCCACAAAAACCCCAACAAGGCCTCCTGCCGAGGATTTGCCTTTTGACCTCGATGATCAGCCGCAAACCCAGCCACAACCTCGCCTGCCACGCGATGTTCAGGATTCTTATGACATGGATCGTGATCCAGAGTTCCAGCAACTCATGCTAAAGTGTCCTGTCCTCAGGTATATCGTTGATAAAGCAAATCGAACAGGCGCCATAACCAAGGACGAAACCATGGCGCTGATCCATTCCGTAGGACATATCAAAAATGGCCCCGATGCTGTAAATGCAATCTTTCAGAGATGTTCCAACGCCGATCCAACTCTCTTCATGAAATCCCAGCTCAAGGGAAACCCTGTTAGCTGCCCAAAAATACGTCTCAGAATTCCAGATATCACATCCGTCATACCTTGCAACTGCACATTTGACATGACGGTTAACCTCTACCCAACACCTCTCATTCACGTCAGAGGTTTAAGCGGCGCCGAAAAAATTACTCCCCTGGGTATCACCGTTGACTCACTTCAATTCCAGAATCTCGTTCAGGATTACATTAAACTCAGAAAACAGCTCAGGGAAACCAGAATGTTGTTGGGAAAGTATGAAACACGACTGGAGAACTTCTTTGATGAGGCCGGTGTTGAAACCGTGCAAACACCCATCGGCGAACTCCGGATGAACAGGAAACCTGGCGAGAAAGCGGTGTTTAGTCTGGAAATATAGCAACCCCAATGGTTATCTCATTGTTCGGGTTGCCTTGATTCGATCTGCTGGAGAGTCTTCGTGGGCATCCTATACGTCACCGAACAAGGCGCTTCCCTCATGAAACAGGGAGACAGGCTGCTTGTTGTCAAAAAAGGCAAAACCCTGCACTGGACGCATGCCTTCAAAGTCAGTCAGATAGCCATCATGGGAAACATCTCCATATCGCCACAGATGATCGCATTTTTACTCAAGGAAGGAATCGATACAGTATTCCTGTCCTATTATGGAAAATATCGCGGAAGGCTTGTGGCGGAACTCGGGAAAAATGTCGAGCTACGCCGAAAACAGTTTCAGAGAATTGATGATCAGAACTTCAGGATCAGGACGGCCCGATCATATGTCATAGGCAAACTAAACAATAGCCGTGTTCTGCTTCGAAGAAGAAACAGCGAACTTAACAGCGACAGTATTACTTCAGCCCTTAATCGTATCAGACGCCTGGCTGAACAGGCCGCCGCCGCTGAGGATATCGAGCGACTCATGGGAATGGAAGGCGCAGCAGCAGCCGCCTATTTCGGATGCTTCGGTGAACTTATCAAAGCAAAAAATATTACCTTTGACGGTCGAAACCGGCGCCCCCCGAAAGACCCGGTCAATGTACTGCTCAGCCTCGGATACACCCTCTTGGCAAACGCAATCCATTCCCAGATCAACCTCGTTGGGCTCGACCCGTATCTGGGATGCCTGCACGCCACAGACTACGGTAAACCATCGCTCGTCCTCGATCTAATGGAAGAATTCAGGCCGCTACTCGTAGATTCAACCGTCATCTACATCTTCAATTCCGGCATTCTCAAAAACACCGATTTCTACGTCACAGCCGAAGTCGAGGCGCCGGCTTTTGATTTTGCCCAGTCTGAGCCCCTCCGGGAAGAATACCCAATATTCCTCAGACACGAAGGCATGAAAAAATTCGTCACATTATTTGAAGAACGTCTCTCCAAAAAAACAGTATATCCCGACAAAGCCCAACGATTAACATACAGGGATGTCATCCTCGAACAGGCAAGATTGTTCGCAAGATGCCTCACGGATGACGAAGAATACAAACCATTCATCGTCAGGTAGGTAAACATTGTTTGTCGTGATTTCATACGATATTGTGGACGATAAAAAAAGACTCCAGATCGCAAAACTCATGAAAAACTATGGCGAAAGAGTTCAAAAAAGCGTCTTCGAATGCCGTCTCGACGACAGACGCTTCCTCAAACTAAAACTGGAGATTGAAAAAATCATCGATTGGGAGGAAGATAGCGTCAGATTCTATACGCTATGCGCCGGATGCGTCAAAAATATCAATATCAGCGGCATAGGATTCGTGCGTGAAGAAGACGACATTGTTGTCGTTTAATCACAGTTTTCCCGAATTCTGCGGACCAGATTACAAAAAATCAACTTATGCTCATCTTATTGATATCATTAGGCCCAAATATTTTAGGGTCCGCAACTGTAACGCCCCGAAAAGTTACCATAAATGCCTTTGTACACTTGTCAGGTCAACAATGTTTCAACGCCGCATGCCCACCTCCTCGTTTTTTGTTGAAAATCAAAAGCAAAACTACTATGTTGCCTGGGTAGGAGTAGGAACTGTTGACCCGATCAGAGGGGATTGCGACTTTAGGGTCATTATCAATACAGAATTGGACAGTTTGACGGTAGGAACTGTTGACCCGATCAGAGGGGATTGCGACTAACAAATGTCCTGCTATCGGTCGCAGCCTTTTCCATGTAGGAACTGTTGACCCGATC
>CAITZA010000060.1 GCA_903896745.1 uncultured Desulfomonile sp.
GGCGACCGGGCCGGGCAATATTCCGTCCGTATTAACGAACGCTGGCGTATTTGTTTTGAATGGCGAGATCAAGATGCTTATAATGTTGAAATTGTTGATTATCATAAATAAGGGATACTAAAGGAATGACCGTCAGGAAATTAGCGCCACTTCATCCATGAGAGGTTCTGTTTGAAGAATTCATGAAGCCTATGGGTCTCTCTCAAAACAGGCTTGGTAGAGATCTTGGAGTTCCTCCGCGTCGAATAAACGAAATAATTCATGGCAAGAGATCTGTTACTGCGGATAGCGCACTACGTCTTGCCAGGTATTTTGGGACATCGGCCCGGTTTTGGATGGGATTGCAGTCTGATTATGATCTTGAAACCGCCGAGGATCAGCTTTCAGAAAAGATCGCCCATGAAGTGAAACGTATCCCCTCAGTTAAGCGCGGCATTTCAATGTCCGATCTATGATATCATTGCATTTTTGGTGATTTTGCCCCGAATAACTGAGGGGTTACGGTTTTTTTCCCAAAAAGTATCAAAAATACCGATGACTCCCTGAAATACTGGACGCATTATAAACTGAACGGACTCATAAATCCATATCCCTGATTTTTACCGCATAGGCCATGGCGAGCAGAATGGAATTAAATTTGGTCTGGGCGGTATCGCCTCTCGATGTTAGCACAATGGGGCTGGTATTGGGGCCGGCTGTGATTATGCCGCCTATTTCAATTACCAGTCCCAGGCTGCCCATGGTTTTTGACAACATTTTGTATATCACGTTTGCGGTATTGATTTCGGTCGCTACAAGGCAGTTCGCGTTGCCCATTATTTTACCCTGATAGTGTTTTTCGGAAGCTACTTCGGGCACGGTCGCCAAATCGAATGATAGCGGCCCTTCAATGACAAGCGGGCCGTATTTCTCCTCCAGACTCCTTGAAGCCTGTTCCGCCTCAGCGGCCATCAATGTCGCGGGGATTGCAGAAGTCTCTTTTTCAACAGCAGTTATTATCGCAAGCCGCAATGGTTCGGTTTTGCTTACCACCCTGCGGACGACATCAAGTTGATTTTCAATGGCTTTCAGGAGAGTGGATGCTTTTGTGAAAGCCGGGTTGACCGCAGGATCCGACAGGGCGAAGAAGCGATTGTCCGGAAAGACTATGAGCCCTGACCAAGACGCAGTTTTTCTCTCCGGCGGTTTTCCGTCTGTTCCTTCATCTGTCTTGTAAATCGATAGCGCGACCTTGAGTAAATGCGATGTATCGACGCTACCTTTCATGACTATATAATCAGGGTTTGCCTTCAGGAATTTGTGGAATTCCTGAGCCATGGACTCCTGTTTTTGATTCATGTCCGTAGCGAGAGGATCAATCGGTATCAACTGAACATCCGGGTCATTGGACGGGGAGATTTGGGCCTTGGATTTCTGAATGCTTTCGGTTATTTCCGCTGGATCGCCTATGAGTGAAATTTTATCGAGGAGCCCGTATTCCTTTGCATTGGCTACCGCCAGCAAAGCGTCATCATTATCCGCGCCGACCAGAACCAGTTTGCCAGGCTTGAGCGCATTCGTCTTGATCGCTCCGGTCACGTCATCCAGTAGTTTGGAAAAGGAAAACGTCTCTGACGATGTTCCGACGGTTCCGAGAACCTGCAGCGCCTGATTCATGCTCCGGGCTTCAATACCATAGTTGAGCCTGGATTCTCCCTTGGCCGGATTCACATACATCTCGAAGATATGATTCGCTATAAGATACTCATGTTCAAGTGAATCTATGCACAATATCGGAGTGAACGGGTTATCCACCCTGTCCCGTATCTTGTCGAAAAGTTGCTGGAAGTACCGGTCACTCGCCTGCATACTCGTAATTGCAATGTAATGGGGCCTTTCTGAAGCTTCTCCGGCTGAACACATTTCCAGGGCCATGGCAGTGCTTCTGGCATAGGAATCCACCACATGCATGAGGGAAGATGCAAGCTTCCGGGAGATTTTGCCGGATTCAATGATCATGAGAAGTTCACATATCTCCATCACACCGGTGCCTATTTCCCTTGAGGCGAGCCTGAAATTGGAAGGAATCGTAAAACCCTCAGATTGTAATCGTTCGACAATTTTATCAAAATCAAAATTCAGCAAGATTCTGTTGGCGTCCTGCGCGATTATCTCCCTTATTATGCGATGTCCACTTTTCCTGATGACCGAGGCGAAAAGTTCATCAAGCGTCAATACCAACAGATTGAGATTCTGTTGTTTAACCCTTTTTATTTGCGATATCAGGGCCGCAATCGATTTGAGGGGTGTGACTTTTACATAACCCCTGAGACTTTGCCGCAATTCGTTGGATTCTGATCTGAAAAGAACGTTCTTCCCGTAGGAAGCCAGGGTAGAGAAGGACAAAGGGCTGCAAATCGAGGCGTTGATCGACCCCCTGTCGCGCTGCTTCCTCAGCATGTCGGCCAGTTCCCACCCAACAAGGGCGCCACGGTTCAGCGAACTGTTGTGCAATCTTTTCCACGACTCGTCCCGAACCTTTTCGGTCAACACATATATGCCGTCAGGCACGGTTCCAATGTCTCCACCGCCACACACAACATCCGTAACATCGACAAGCTTTATGCCGTTCTTGAGCATTATGCTGGCTATCTGAAGCGCAAGCCCCTCAGGTGAAGTCCCATAAGTAATGAAATCGATTTCGGCCCTGAAAAGAACTTCCAGTCCCCTCACGGCAAGAACATATACGGCATAGCGCTTGGAAATTATGGCAACGGTAATCGTATTCCGGAGTTTCCTGATGATTTTTAACACGTCTTTTTCATTGAGCTCGACGGCCTTTCTGCTAGCTATATTCATCAGGATTTTTCTGACTATTAGGTTTTCCCTGCCGGGCGCGGCAGACCGGTACGTGAACATGATGCTCATGGACAGCAAGTCACCGTATACCTGAGCGATTTCCCTGAAATTTCTGACATCCTCAAGGCCTTCAATGATCCTGGCCAGGAATTTTGCGAGCTGGCAACAGGCGTCCGGGTCATTCAGCGACTGCTGGGAAAGCTGTATTTCATTCACGATGTTTGTTCTGATCAACTCTGCCAGCGCATGGAATCTGTCGCCTATCAATTTTGAAGACTCTGCAAGCTTTCTGATCTGGTTGGTCGATAAGGTTTCGGAAACGCAGGCGGATCTGGTGAAAAATGAAGAATCAAAGAGGCCGGTATCGATCAATAATCCTTCGAATCGGTTTATCAGTTCGGTTATCTGTATCTGGTGATCTGACATGTTGCAATATGCTCCCTGGCTGCGAGATGACTGCGATAAAATATCTCCAGGCCATTCATAATCTATCAATAGTTGACGTTTCATGCAAATCCGAATGCAAACCCGATGCATGTTACGCCATCTGAATCGTCAATCCCTGACACCATGGCTCACACTCTTTGACAAAATGTTTGTTTGTAAAATAAGCGCTGGAAAATGGCATTCCATTCTAATATAGTAGCCACGCTGGAACGATGTGTTGTCTCTCAATGACCCGATTACCGAAACAAATATTGTTCACGTGGAGGTTTGCCATGAAAAAGGGTGTTATAGCGTTATTATTTGTATGCCTGTTCGCCATCGCCGGAATTTGGAGTGGCGTCGTATATGCCGCCGAAGAAATCAAGGTTGGAATCATAGACACTTACAGTGGGCCTCCGAGTTCGTATGCGCTTGATGTTCTGGACGGATTCAAGCTGGCTATGAATAAGATCAACGCAGGAGGGGGAATTCTTGGCAAGAGGCTCTCTTATGTAACAAGGGATGACAAGTTCAAGGTTGATCTTGGACTCACCAGCGCCAAAGAGCTGATCATGAGGGAAAATGTCAACCTGCTGGTCGGCACCATAAACAGCGCAGTCTCTCTGGCCGTGTCGGATCTGGCAAAGAAAGAGAACATCCCATTCATTGTGACTTATGGCAAAAGCTCCAATATAACAGGCGCAAAGGGCCATAAATTTGTTTTTTCCATGAACGAGAACACTGAAATGATCGGCAAGGCTGCGGCCATAGGACTGGCAAAGCGACCGTTTGTAAAATACTGGATCGCCGGGGATGACTATGAATACGGTCATGCGGTAGCTGATGCGGTATGGAATCATCTCAAAAAGATCAAGCCCGACGTGCAGCTAATGGGTCAATCCTGGTGGAAGGTTGGTGAGCCTGATTTTACGCCATATATAACGTCAATCCTGTCGGCTAAGCCAGATGCTGTCATAGTGGCCACAGGAGGGGCTGGCTGCATACCATTCCTCAAGGCCGCAAAGAATACCGGGTTTAATGAAAAGATACCTATTTACATGCATACCGCCACAGAGTTATCCACGCTCAGGCCCCTAGGGCTTGACGCTCCCGAAGGTGTTATAGGAACTGCAAACTACTACTTCTATTATCCTGAAACACCTGAGAACAAGGCATTCGTTGATGAATTCCGTAAAGCCTATGATCGCTATCCATCCTTTGGTAGTCTGATCGGCTGGTGTACCGCCAGTTTTATTGCGGAAGCCTACAAGAAGGCAGGGAAGGTTGACGCTGAACAATTTGCCGCGGCGCTCACCGGATTGACAATTAACTCCCCAATAGGGAATTTGACCGTAGGTCAGTTCGATAATCAGTTGATGCTTCCCATGTTCATGGGAGTGACCAAAAAGGTTCCCGGTTACGATTTCCTGATCGCTTCCGATATTGTTACAATTCCTCCGAATGAGTTGATCACAACCGCTGAGGAAATCAGGAAGGCCAGGGAACAGAAGTAGCCAGAGAACAGGCATTCACGATTATTTTGTTAACAATCACAATGCAGGTCGTGATCTGTCCTGCGTATGTATGACGGAACGCAAAATCGATGGATTTTTCATCAACAATTTCTGCGAGCGGTTTGATCCAGCAGTTCCTCATCGGATTAAGCCGCTCAACAATACTGTTCATTGTGTCATCCGGACTAAGTCTTGTGCTTGGTGTTCTGAGAATCCCAAATGTGGCTCATGGCTCCCTTTATATGCTTGGGGCATTTTTGTGTTACTCGATAGCCACACTTGTTGGGGCTGGATCGACCGGTTTTTGGGTTGGTCTGGCTTTGGCGCCCTTTTGCGTGGCGTTTGTCAGTCTTGTTGTTGAGCGAGCCCTTTTTAGCCGTCTCTATGACAGGGAGCACCTCATGCTCCTTCTGTTTACGTTTGCGCTCATGCTTCTCTGTCGTGACGCTGTAAAAATGATCTGGGGGTCTGAATATAGATCACTGGCGCCACCGGAGGCGCTTCAGGGATCGCTATCCGCTTTTGGTATGATGTTCCCCAAATATAACCTGTTTCTTCTCAGCCTTGGCCCTGTTGTGGCGATAGGTCTGTGGTTCCTTACTCATAAGACAAAAATCGGGAAGATAGCTCGGGCTGCGGCTGTGGACAGGGACATGGTTGGGGCTGTTGGTATTAATGTAAGCTGGGTGTTTGCGTCGGTATTTGTAATAGGATGTTTTCTGGCCGGTCTCGGTGGCGCTCTTGTCGCGCCAACCCAGAACATCAATCAGGGCATGGACCACACCCTGATCATGGAAGCTTTCCTGATAGTAATCATCGGTGGGCTTGGAAATGTCTGGGGCGCCTTGTTGGGGGCGCTGATCTTCGGACTGACTGACTCCATGGGCATCCTTGTCTGGCCGCAGTTTTCAATCGTGTTCCCGTATGCGGTGGTGGTTATTGCGCTAATTTTTCGTCCCAAAGGGCTTTTGAAAGCAACTTGGTAGTGAGGGCCGATGGTCGAGGCAAAAGGCTATTTTAAAATCAGGACAGTGGCGCTTCTGTCTATCCTTTTGGTAGTTCTCGCTGTGGCGCCCTCGTTCCTGCCCCGTTTTTTCACATACTTGCTGGCGCTGGCGCTTTTGACGGGGTTGTTAAGCACAAGCCTGAACCTTGCCCTCGGATTTGGGGGAATGTACCAGTTCCATCATGCTGTTTTCTATGGAATAGGGGCGTACGGGGTGTCTCTAATGTTGATGAAGACATCCCTGCCACCTGTGACAGGTTTTATTCTTGGCCCAATACTTTCCGCCATACTGGCGCTCATCATGGGAATCATCTGCATCAGGCTCTCTAAACTGTATTTCGGCATGCTGCAATTGTCACTAGGTTCCCTGGTTTGGGTGGTAATTTTTCGCTGGTATTCTTTTACCGGCGGAGACGACGGTCTGCACGGAGTCCCGATACCATCCCTGATAGCCACGGTTACGGGTTCATATTATTTTACCCTCATTGTAACAGTCTGTTGCATGGCAATACTCTATATGATCGTAAATTCTCCGTATGGGCGAATCCTACAGGCGATAAGGGATAATCCGGAACGCAGCGCAAGCATCGGGGTCAGGGTTAGGGCGCATCAACTGGTGGCGTTGGTAATTGCAGGTTTTTTTGCGGGCATAGCCGGAATACTTTTTGTATCCGTTGAGGGTTCGGCCTTTCCCGACCTGTTGTCCTGGACACTCTCGCTTGAACTCATAATCATGTGTCTTTTTGGAGGGTGGTTCACTTTTTTTGGGCCCATGCTCGGCAGCGCCATAATGGTGGGTCTGAGAACCCTGGTCGGCGGTTATACCGAATACTGGACCCTGGTTCTCGCCATAATTCTCATGCTACTTATCTACTTCCTGCCGGAGGGTGTGCTGGGTTATTTTCAGGGTCTCGGCGCAAATCCCAAAAATACATCGGCGGAGGATAGATGAATGCTTCAGGTTAAGGACGTTCAGAAATCCTTCGGTCACTTTCAGGCTATCATCAGGGCGAACCTCGATGTCCGGCGTGGCGAGATAGTCGCTGTAATAGGCCCGAATGGGGCAGGAAAAAGCACACTCTTCAAAATCATTTCCGGACATCTGAAGCCTGACAGGGGTAAAATCCTTTTCAGGGACAGGGACATAACATCCCTGGAGCCGCATCAAATCTGCAGGCAGGGTGTCAGTCTGTCCTATCAGATCGTTAATGTTTTTAGCAGGCTGACGGTTTTTGAGAATGTTCAGGTATCGGTGTTGTCGCGTTTGGGCAAGGCGTTTGACTTCTTTACCCCTGCAAAGGGCCTTGCGATTGATGAGACCGAGAAAATTCTCGACAGTGTCGGACTCGGCAATGTTGGCGATAGAATCTGCGGGGCCCTATCTCACGGTGAACAGAAGGTTCTTGAGATTGCCATCGCTTTGGGAAGTAATCCCGAGCTTCTCATCCTTGATGAACCGACCGCCGGCATGGCCCAAGAGGAAACATCCGCCACCATAAAACTGCTTGAACGTTTGAATCATGAAGGCTTGACCATATTGTTCTGCGAGCATGACATTGAACTCGTCTTCTCCTTCGCAAACAGGATAATGGTGATGCAACAGGGCGTCTCCATCATTCAGGGACCTCCACACCAAGTCCGTGAGAACAGGGAAGTTCGCGAAGCTTATCTAGGTGGCGCCTGATGCTTGAAGTGAATGGCATTCATACTTTCTACGGTTTGAGTCATATATTGTTTGGAGTTTCATTTAAGGTCTCCAAAGGGGAAATAGTTTGCCTCTTGGGGAGAAATGGCGCCGGGAAGAGCACCACCATGAAGAGTGTCATAGGTCTGACGCCCCCGA
>CAITZA010000061.1 GCA_903896745.1 uncultured Desulfomonile sp.
AGCTATACTGTACGGAAGGTATCCTACGGCATAGGGGTGGAGAGAGTGTTTCCACGTGACTCACCCATGGTTGAGAAAATTGAGGTGGTTACACGGGGCAAAGTGAGGCGCGCCAAGATATATTATATTCGCAAGCTCCGGGGTAAGGCCGCCAGAATCAGGGAAAAGTCCTACAATTAGGATTTTTGTATATATCAGGACCCGTTTCACAAATGCCTCCTTCGAGCAAATATGAAGAAAACGCAATTGCTTCAGGCGCTCGAGTAATAGCGGGTATAGATGAAGCGGGTCGTGGACCTCTCGCTGGTCCGGTAGTCGCCGCGGCCGTCATCCTCCAAAATTTCTCCGACATCAACGGTCTTGATGATTCCAAACTGCTTACCGAAAAAAAAAGAATAGCGCTTTTTGATTCCATTCTGGCCATGGCTCGAGGTGTCGGCATAGGTATTATTGAGCCGCAGGAAATTGACAGGATCAACATACTTCAGGCCACCAGACTTGCCATGAAAACAGCGGTCACTAAACTTCAGACCAAACCCGATTATCTCTTGATTGATGGTCCAATCAGGCTGGATCTGGATTGTAGCCAAGAATCAATCATAAAGGGTGACGGAAAAAGTTTGTCCATAGCCGCGGCAAGCATAATTGCCAAGGTTACACGTGACAGAATCATGGAGGAATTTGACAGGGAATTTCCCAATTATGGTTTTGTCAGAAATAAGGGTTATGGTACCAGGGACCATCAAAAAGCGTTGGAGATATATGGACCCTGCCGCATTCACAGAATGAGTTTCAGGCTGTTGCCTGAGGCAGGCGAAAAAAGTATGTTTTAGGGTTTCAGCGCTATCAGCTACCCTGTTTGATCTCCTGTTTCAGATTCTCAAAAGGCTCCAGACGAACATCAGGTGAACTAGTCAATCCTCTCACCCTGAAAGTAGTGTTCAGAATTTTCCCGTCCCGTGTTATCAGGTTCCCGAACAATCCCGATAAAATAGTGTCAAATCCAACCAGCGGCGCAACATCCACCTTGAAGTCTATTCGTCCCTGATCGCTGAAATACATCCCTGACGCATCGATTTGCGCGGAGTCCGAATAAAATTTGAGGTCTTTTATTTTCCACTTGTTGTCGAAGACATCCATCTTCCAGTTAATTCTCTGGAATGGCAGGCCGTTTCCTATCACGTCAGGCAGACGTCCACGTAAAATGGATCCGAGGTTAATCAGCGAGAATATCTTTGAAAGTACCTCAAAACGGTAAATCGTCCCGTCAGCTACTCTCACTTCCATGTTTCCTGTTTTGTAGACTCCTCCATTTTCAATACCCGACCGTATTCGCCATTCCATGTAGCCTTGGGATGTGACGTCTCCATCCACGCGAACCCTGTTGGGATCATATACGAATATTCTGTCGAACTTTAGATGATCGCCCTGAAAATCAATCTTTAAAGGTCTGGTAGTATTTGGTCGAACATCGAATGACGCTGCGCCCCTCAAAACGCCATCAGCGAAATTCATCTGCCATTTGGGCACGCTTACCATGCCGTTCAGTCCCTCGAAGTCAGATCTGAAATCTGAAAAAGTCCTGTATGCGGTTTTCCCCTTGGTTATCTTGAGTGAACCCGTCCCGCGAGCCTGATTGACAAACCATACGATCGAATTTGATCTGATCCATTCTATCCATGTCATGACAGGCGCTTGAGCGGATTGGTCCGTGAAATCTGTGGTGTCCAGAAATTCGCAGTCAAAATGCGCCCTATATTTTGGCTGGGCGAAATCTGTGATGGTCACATCCGCTGCTATGAGTGAGGACCCGGTCTTTGAGCGCTCAATAATTAATTGAAGTGATTTTCCTTTGATCTGGATGGTTCCTGTCATGCCGTCGGTTCTTTTTCTGGCTCGGGGCAGGCGTAGGGAAACATGATTCAGAATAAAATTTGCTTCAAC
>CAITZA010000062.1 GCA_903896745.1 uncultured Desulfomonile sp.
GATACCGAATCCCTCCGACACAAACTTGTCTTCAGCCTCTCTAGAATGCACAAGCACTACATCAACATCACCATTTTCTCCCAGTTTCAAGGCCTTACCAGTTCCAACGGCTATCACGTTTACCTTCACATTGTTTGCCTTCTCAAAAGGAGGAATTATAAAATTGAGTAGCCCAGAATTTTCCGTTGACGTTGTCGTGGCCAACCTAAGAACCTGATCAGAGAACACATTCGTATTAAGGCCCACAATCATGAGTGCGACCAATATGACAATCATTTTATTTCTCATTTTATTTCTCCCATTGCCGAATAAGTGACTTTGAAAAAATACCTAGCCAGGATCTATCGATGATCTGATCCACTTTGAGGCAGAATTCACCCTGTCATCAATACGACCGGATGCTATATGTATAGGTTCTCTAGAGTTCTTTTACGGGATAGCATAATCAAAACATGTCAGTCAAGGTCTTTGTAATTGACTTAAAATAACCAAATATGATACGCGATGGCGTTAATGGATCAAGCGGCGCTATGGAGGCACAAGAATATGAAACGCCTGTTATCGACAAAGGACGTGGCCCAGCTTCTCGATGTGAACGAAAAAATGGTTTATACGCTGATTTCCGATAAAGGTCTTCCGGCCACCAAGGTCACCGGAAAGTGGTTGTTTCCTTCAGATCTTGTGGACAGGTGGATAGAAAATTCAGCGGTAAACCTGCCTCAGGCTTCAGGCGCTTTGCCGGATTATCATGGCCTTCTGGTAATAGCCGGTAGCAATGATTTGTTGCTGGACAGGGCCATGGCTCTATACAACAAACTTTATCGTGACAACCTGGCTGTCTTTGGAAATGTTGGCAGCATGGGTGGGCTGAAGGCCATGAGGCGTTCTATGTGCCACATAGCCACAAGTCACCTCATCCAGGAAAAAGAGGATGAATACAACTTTTTTTATGTTTCTCAGGAATTGGGTCAGCTTCCGGCCGTAGTAAACTTCTGCCTGCGCGAACAATGCATCCTGTTGCCAAAGGGTAACCCTAAAAATGTCAGCGGCATACAGGACTTGTCCAGATCCGACATTACAATTGTAAATCGGCGTGAAGGTACAGGCACAAGGCTTCTATTGGACAGGGAGTTGAAAAACCTTGGACTAAATCCGTCTTCGATAAAGGGTTACGATAAAGAGCTTGAAAAACATCTGGATGTTGGAATTGAGGTGTTGTCCGGTCGCGCAGACTGTGGACCTGCAATTTCTGCGGTGGCGGGTTTGTTGGGTTTGGATTACATACCTGTGAGAAGTGAACGCTATGACCTTATAATTTCGAAAGAACATTTTTTTGAAAAAGGTGTTCAGCTCTTTCTAGGACTTTTGCATGAAGAGTCTTTCAGGTCTCTGGCGTCAGAGCTTGACGGATACGATTTAAGAATGTGTGGGAAAATGGTTTATCCGCAAAATTTGGTTAAGGAATCAGGTGAGGAGGTAACTGCTGAATGAGTGTCTTATGTAGAGTAATGATGAGTTTGTTGCTGTTCTTGATAGTCCCTGGCGTCTCGTTTGCCGAAATCAAGTGTGAAGAGTCTTATGGGAGTGGACCAGAAAAGTTTTCATTAGCGACGGGAAGTCCGGGAGAATTGGGCTTACTAAAGAAACTGGTCGATGCTTTCAATGCGAGTAACGCATACACTCTATGTTGGGTCAAGGCTGGCTCGGGAGAATCATTGAAACTATTGAAGGAAAAACAGGTTGATATGATAATGGTTCATGCTCCGGGCGCAGAAAAGAAAGCGGTTGCGGATGGATGGGCAACCAAGCGAACCCTCATAGGTTCAAACGAATTTTTCATAGTCGGGCCTTCATCGGATCCGGCCAAAATCGGCCAAGCGACCTCTGCGGCAGATGCCTTTTCTAGAATTGCCGGTTCTAAATCCCTGTTTTTTTCTAGAGGCGACAATTCGGGAACTCACAAAAAAGAACTGGATGCGTGGAAAAATGCGGGAATCACCCCCGAAGGTGATTGGTACAAAATTACAAAAGATTTTATGAAAGCCACCCTAAAAAAAACAAATGATGAGAAGGGCTATTTCATGACTGACAGTTCAACATGGGTAGCTGAAAACAAGAATCTTCCCAACCTAAAAGTCCTTTACAGAGGTGACAAATTCCTCATCAACACATACCATGCCCTGTGTCAGCCGATTGGGGCGACCTCCGGAGCAGAATCGGCCGCAGCTTTCATCGATTTTGTATCGTCACCCCAAGGGCAGGCTGTTATCAGGGATTACGGTAAAGATATGCATGGCGCTGGTCTGTATAATGATGCTGAGTACGCCGCGAAATATGACGACTAGGAGGCATTCGATGCAGCCCATGATGGGCGAGTCATCTGTCAATGGTGAACGAATTGCATCGATCTATAATTGAGGCCCTAATTTTAAGTGTTTTGTCCACATATCCGATAAACTTGGGGTCTGTGGCGTCTCCGTCATTGATCATTTCAGAATATGTTGCGTAGTCCAGAATCTCGTTTGAAACGGATAATCGTTCATATTTCTTAAGCCAGGGCTCTAGTTTGGCTCTGGCTTGAGCATATCCCTCAAGCCGCTGCGATTTTGAGTCTGTTCCTTTTACCGCATCAATTTCGGCAAAATATGTAACGATAGCTCCACAGAAATCATCCGGTATAGGGTTAATCGGTTGGCTGGAGTACAACTCCGAGCCTTCAGAGCAGACATTATGAGTCGTCACCAACAATACGCACAGAATTATAAGGTATCTTGAAATATGTTTCATGTTGTAAACTTGCCCCTATAACGTTACCTACCTGCTCTATGATCAGGCTTGGATTCAGATTTCCCAATATTCCGTCAATGATATCGCTATTAAATCTGTTTTCTCTTCGTGTCCTGCATCAACACATACATGGATGGTGTCAGGAAAAGCGCTAGAATTGTGACGCCAATCATTCCGCAAAAAACAGCTGTCCC
>CAITZA010000063.1 GCA_903896745.1 uncultured Desulfomonile sp.
GAAAAAGCAGGCGTCAGGAATTGGAATTGTGATTACCTGCGATTTTTACGGAGCGATTACCGGAATTGTGCGTGATGAACAGGGAATCATTGATGTGGGCAACGCTCTCAACAGGCCTTTGGCTACAATCTTTGACCGTGGGAGTTTGATCAAGGCCCTTAATTTCATTTCTGAAATTAAAACCAGTGGAGTCGCTTATGACTGGCAGTTATCTATTCCTGTCAATGGCGTCCCAACAGTTCTCAACTTTGCTGGAATATTCTGGAATGATATGCTGCTTATCGTAGGCGCCAAAACCTCCTCCAAAATGGAGACGTTGATAGATGAACTGATGCGGATAGGAAACGAGCAGGCCAATAAACTGAGAATGGCCATAAAAGAAAATACTTATCGTGCCAAAGAAAGTATGATGCTGGAAACAGAGCGTTACGATGAACTTGGAAAACTGAACAATGAACTGGCCAATCTTCAAAGGGAGATATCAAAAAAGAATGTTGAGCTTGAAAAGCTGAATGAAGAAAAGAATCGATTTTTGGGTATGGCCGCTCACGATTTGAGGAATCCACTTCATGCTATCCAAATGTATAGCGAATTTTTGCTTGACGAAACTAGGGCGCTCTTAGGCCAGGAACATCGATCTTTTCTGGAAATAATACATTCTTCAAGCCAGTTCATGTTAAGGTTGGTCAACGATCTTCTGGATGTGGCAAAAATCGAATCAGGAAAACTGGTGCTGGAAATTGCCCCGACCGATCTTGTGGAGCTTGTGAATAAATGTGGCGAAACCAACAATGTCCTGGCCTCCAGAAAGAACATTTCGGTGACATTCGAATTATGTGATTCGATCCCCGAGTTGTTGCTGGATGCGTCCAAGATCGAGCAGGCGCTCAACAACCTTATTTCGAATGCGGTGAAGTTTTCTGAATTCGGTAGTCGTGTAGTAGTCAAAATGAGTTCGACGCCGGAGGAGGTAACAATCTCGGTGATTGACGAAGGTCCCGGGATACCTGAGCATGAACTGGGAAAACTGTTTCAGCCATTTCAGAGGACTAGCGTAAAAAGTACAGGCGGCGAAGAGAGCACTGGCCTCGGTTTGGCCATAGTAAAAAAAATTGTGTTGGGTCACAATGGTAGGGTATGGGTAGAAAGTCAACCGGGAAAAGGATCCGCATTCTTTATGGCTCTGCCAATACCATGAGTATCTTCTGGCGGGGGATTTCGGAGTTGTATTGGTGGAGAGCCCACGATTGAAAATGACATCAAAAAATTGATTCACGAGGCTCGGGGTACCGCACATCTATGGATGAGGAAAGATGAAAATATTAATAGTTGATGACCAGCCGAACATGCGTTGGGGAATTTCCAGAATCATGCGATTGGCGGGTTTTGATACCCTGGAGGCGGAGAGTGGAAGTGAGTGCATTGGAATTGCCCGAAGTGTCAAGCCGGATATGATATTGTTGGACGTTGTCCTCGGCGACAGTGACGGGAAGGAAGTGTGCCGAACACTCAAGTCTGATCCCGAAACCGCAGGTATTCCCATATTGCTTGTATCAGGCCTCATGACCGACCTGGATAGCCAGGCGGATGGTATGGAATGTGGCGCTGACGGATGTATTTCAAAACCCATTCACAGCAGGGAGCTTCTGGCGAGAGTCAAGGCTATCTTGAGAATCAGGGAATCCGAACGCTCCCTGGCGGATGCCCTGGAATTCACGAACCGAATTCTGGAAGCCTCACCAACAGGAATAGCTACACTGAACAAGGATTGCAGGAGGATACTGTTTAATCGCGCCATGCAGGGCATCATTCAGGAGAATTTCTTTCACGGAAGCCAGGACGTTTCGGATGAATTTCAACTTCTTGAGAGGTTGGGGCTGTCTGATTTGGCCGATCAAGCCCTACTAAACGGATCGGAACAGAGAAAGCAGGTATGTTTGCCAGGAGATTCGGAGACAGAGGTTTGCCTGGATTGTTGTCTGAGCCGGTTCAGGTCTAAAGACGAATGGCATCTGCTTGTCACCGTTAATGATATTACCCTTCAAAAAAAGGATGAAAAGGAGAAGCTCAAACTGATTGAACGCCTGCAGGATGCGCTGGCTCAGGTAAAGAGATTGAGCGGGTTGTTGCCAATATGCTCGTCTTGCAAGAAGATAAGAGACGACCTTGGCTACTGGAAACAGATTGAAGTCTACATAAGGGATCACTCAGACGCCGATTTTACTCACAGCATCTGCCCTGACTGCGCTAGAAGACTGTATCCGGAATACTATAAAGAGTAGTGGATTTGTATGAACGAGAAAAACATGGATTATCGTTCGCTGGGATTCCTCAGCGTCAGCCACATGATCAACGATGTTAGTCAGGGGGCCGTTCCCGCGTTATTGCCTTTTCTTGTTATCGAACACGGATTGTCATACCTGGCCGTCTCAGGAATTGTATTGGCCGCCACCGTAATTTCGTCCCTCATTCAGCCATTGTTGGGTTTTTATTCTGACAGGCGTTCATCTCCCTGGCTGATGCCGGTGGGCATGTTAACCGGAGGCATTGGAATAGCTTTATCCGGAGTGGCTCCTTCTTACTGGCTGATTATAGCCAGCGTGCTTCTGAGCGGAATAGGTGTGGCGGCTTTTCATCCGGAAGGTTCACGTTACGCCAACTATGTGTCGGGTCAGCGCGCAACTGGTATGAGTTATTTTACGGTTGGCGGAACAATGGGTTTTGCGCTTGGCCCGGTTCTCCTGACACCTTTGGTATTAGGTTTTGGTCTTAAAGGAACCCTGTTCATGGTTGTCCCCGCCGTAATACTCTCAATTCCCCTGTTCATGGAATTGCCCAGGATTACCAAATTCAGACCTGCGCAGGCTGCAAGTAAATCCAAAACCGGCGAACCTGCAAGTATGTGGGGGGCCTTTAGCCGGTTAACCGGAGTGATTGTCCTTCGCACTTCCCTTTATTTCGGATTGATGAGTTTTGTTCCGCTATATTATCTGAAAGTTCAGGAATATAGCGTAGCTGAAGCTAACTCGGTGTTGACGTTAATGCTGTTGTCTGGAGCGGTCGGGAGTCTTCTCGGGGGGTTCATGGCCGACAGATTGGGGCTGAAAAGGGTTCTGGTAGGCTCTCTGGTGGTTACAGTTCCTTTACTTTTGATATTCCTGTCAACAAAGGGTATGGTGAGCGCTATCATGCTTGGGTTGGCGGGAACAACGACCATAGGTAGCGCCTCAATTGCGGTTTTGATGGGCCAGTCTTATCTTAAATCACACATTGGTATCGCGTCCGGCATCACGATTGGTTCCGCAATAGGCATGGGAGGGCTAGGAGTTCCAGTGTTGGGCGCCATCGCTGATCATTATGGTCTGGTTACGACCATGTACTCAATGGTGGTCTTACCTCTGGCGGCATGCGCTCTGGCGATCACTTTGCCTGAGACGACTTAAACACTAATGGCGCCATTCCGGGCGCCTATACGTTCGGGTTCAATTTATGAACATTGCTGAAGCCTCAGTCAGATATCCGATCACGGTAATCGTAAGAGCTTTGTTAGTAATTGTTTTTGGTTATGTGTGCCTGACTTTTCTCTCTGTCGAACTAAAACCTGAAACAGAACAGCCCACACTTGTCATATCGACCGGATTCCCGGGCGCCGCTCCAGAGGAAGTTGAGGGAGAGGTAACCAACCGTTTTGAGGAGAACATAAGCGGTGTCTCCAATATGCTTTATACCTTTAGTTTCTCTCCGTACGGCAATTCGTTCGTGGTTGTCTTTTACAGGCCGGGGACTAACCTGGATATTGCAGCGTCTGAGTTACAGAGGAACCTTGATCGGGTAAAGGATCTACCCGCAACAGTTCAGAAATCGCAGATTTACAAGGCAAGCGATCGGGTCAGCCTGCCAGTCAGTCAGTTTGCGCTGACCGGAACAACAGACATTGTCACAATGTCTACCTGGGCTGAAAAGGATATCGCTCCGAGGATAAAGAGAATTGCCGGGGTTGGGGACTGTCAGTTTGATGGAAACCGTAACCGGGAGATGATCATCAGGTTTGACCCTGAACGACTGAAAGCTCGCAAGCTGACGATTGCCGACATAAAAACTTCAGTTGACAGAACAAACTTCAATCAGAGCGGGGGATATTTCGTTCAAGGGGATCGCGAATGGACTGTTAGAACCATTGGGGAACTGACTAGCGAGCGGGCATTCCGGAAAGTGATCATATCCAAACCAGGCGAACCAATTGTATACCTGACGGATGTTGCCACGATTGAAGACTCGTACGAGCGACCCGATTCGATGTGTAGAATAAATGGAACTCCGGGAATAGTCTTCAACGTATTCAATCAGGTTGGCGCCAACATCATTCAGACGATAGATTCAGTCGATGCTGAAATCAGGAAGCTACAAAAGGAATATGGCCCTCTCGGGGGCAAGTTCCACAAGATATACGATCAAAGCGTATACATTCGGGATGCGGTAAAGATCGTGAAGGATTCTCTGATTGAAGCCATAGCGCTGGTCTTGCTGGTCCTGTTCCTGTTCCTCAAAAGTTGGCGCTCAATCTTTATCGTGGCCACATCGATACCTGTCTCGATTATTGGGGCGTTTGTGGGAATGTACCTCGTAGGGTATTCCATAAATGTCCTGTCACTTGCGGGGCTAGCCCTATCCATAGGAATGATAGTTGACGATGCAATAGTAGTTCTCGAAAATATATATCGCCACCATTATGAAGAGGGTAAGAGCATCGTCATGGCTTGTGTAGAGGGGACGAAGGAAGTCGGCATGGCGGCGTTCATGTGTACGCTGACAACCGCTGCCGTATTCGTTCCTGTACTGATGCTTCGGGGTGAAGTGGGCGCATTGTTTGGGCCGGTGGCCTTCATTATCTCCGTAACAATATTTCTCAGTCTTTTCGATGCTTTTACTGTTGTTCCGATGCTGGCGTCGCGCTGGATGGGAAAAGACCAGACACCCTCGGGATTAATGGCCAGGATTATTTCCCCCCTTGATAAGCTTGATCGAATTGGCGCATGGGTTGCCGATCACCTGGTTGATAGCCTCGAGTATTTTCTGGCCGCATCTGGAAGGAAGATCATATTAATCATAGGGGTTTTAGCTCTTTTTTCCTTTTCTTACTGGCTGCTGCCCGGCATGGGATACTTACCTACCGGTGGCACTAACCTCATCAAGGTTCAGGTAGAGCCTTTCGAGGGTACCAGCCTTCAGGAACGCAGTCATATACTGAACATACTCGAGGAGAGGTGGAGAGGCATAAAGGGTGTTCAACACATTGTATCAACCCCTAACCGGAACATACAGAGAAACACCATTTACATAATATGCGAACCCCAGGAAGTTAGTGGCGTTTCAGTTACATCGATCGCCAAACAGGCCCATGCGACTTCTCTCGATTTGCCTTTAAAAGCAATAAATCCTATTCAATTTCCTTTGTTTGGCAACATTTACACTCGTTCCAACGTGGTTGACATCAGACTTCAGGGCAAGAGCTACGATGTGTTGGAAGGCATCGTAAACCACATAATGGAAATTGGAAAGGAAACCAGGGGAATTATTTTCAGGTACACGGAACTGGCTCTGAAAAAACCCCAAATCGAAGTTCGGATCAATCAGGAACGGGCCATGCATTTTGGTTTCAGGGGTAGGGATGTCGCTGATGCTGTGGAAGCCGCCATAGGAGGACAAAAAACAAGCACCCAATATGATGTGGATGGCAGGTATTTCTATATTCGTGCGGTTGGCCCGGAACAAGACCTGCAATCGGTGCTGGATGTCGGGAAAATAATATTGACATCACCGTCAAATCCCAACATTCAGGCGCCACTGACGGCTGTAGCGACGGTTGAAACCACTTTTGGCCCCCTCCAGATCAACCACTTCAACTCGAAGCGTTCAGCGAGAGTCCAGTTTACCATTCAGGACAGGCCACTGGCTGAAGTATTTCAGGAAGTTGTCACCAGGATCAAGACGCAGGTCCCGTTCCCGGTGGGGTATGATTTTATGCCATTTGGGGCTGTTAACGAACTTCAAAAACTCACTGACGCAATGAAGTTTGTGTTTCCCATTTCAATTGTTGTGGTTTATCTGTTATTGGTCATGCAGTTTCAGTCTTTTGTAACCCCGCTTTCCATTTTGTTGAGCGTTCCGCTTTCAATCATTGGGGCCAATTTCCTGGTTACTCTCGCGAGAATTCCGTTCAATGCGTTTACTACTCTTGGATACATCATGATGGTAGGCCTGGTGGTAAAAAATGCGATTCTCCTTATAACCTATGCTGTTCAGCTTATGGATGAGAAGGGCATAAATCGTGATCATGCCCTTGTTCTGGCGTCAAGACGCAGAATGAGACCAATATTCATGACGGCTATTGCAATGGTTTTGGGAATGCTTCCATTAGCCTTAAAGAAAGGGGCCGGCGCCGAGATCTATAATGGGCTTGCCCTGGCGGTAATAGGAGGCTTGTCGGTGGCTACCCTGTTCACCCTAGTTTTTATTCCGGTTGTTTATACTATCTTCGACGATTTGAAAAACAGGATATGGAAGTCCAGGCCGCTTGATTTTTCCCAACTCAACTCGTGAAGCTATTAGATGAACAAACCTAAGATCAGGGAATTCAAGTCTGGATTTGCAATAACACATATTTACAGGCGGCGCGAATGTTTGGCAGAAACTGTTTACTCATTGTGATTGTTATAGCATTTGTTTGTCATGCGGCCCTTCTTACAGGCTGTACAAAGAAACAGGAACTTCCACCGACACCGCCGATCAAGGTCTACGGCGCAAGAGTTGATTTGGGAAAGATTCAACAGACTTTGGAGGTATCGGGAGGATTAAATTTTTCTGCGAACACTACGATATCCGCTGAAGTAACGGCTCAGGTCAAATCTCTTGAAGTATCCGACGGACAGTTTGTGAAAAGGGGAGATGCCTTACTGATATTTGATGACACCAAAATCAGGGAAAACGC
>CAITZA010000064.1 GCA_903896745.1 uncultured Desulfomonile sp.
AGGAGCAACCGCGTACTTTGGAAACCCTTGAACAGGCCTTTCGAAAGGGGCTTAAAACGGTTACAGGAGACGATGCGATTAATTATATAAACCATTCATATAATTATGTCTATGTAACTGATTGATGTTGAAAACGCTGTAGTTTGGATCGCGAGGATTGCCTCCAGCCCGGGGCGACTATGTCTAAGTCACTTTTCCTGTAAGAATGTCCAGCGCAGTCGAGATTGAATTCGTTGATATTGCCGTTGTTGCGTGAGACGACTAATTGATGTGCGACGATATCCTGGTTGTAAGAATTGATTTTCAATGAATGTCCTTCCAGACGCGTATTGAATGTGTCAACTGATTTTTGGCTGTGCGTGTCAACGGTACCATGTGCTTTCTCCACATCTGATGCTTCAAGTTCAATCTCTTTTCTTCGTTTTTCCAACTTTTGCCTTTGTGCGTCAATGTCATCGTTAGTTTGTTCAACAATTTTGTTGAGATCTATACAATGTTTCAACTGGGATTTGCTCAAGATATTTACGGAATATGATGATGGACCAGATATCTTTCCATCGGTAGATGGAAAAGTAACGAGTTCGTCCCCTGTGGGCGTGTTTGGCTTTGAGATTTCGGTAGGACGTTGTTGTGCGCATCCTATGATTATAAGATTTAGACCAAACGCTATAAAATATTTTATCATGGTTATATGTGGTTATCTAAGTGCATATACAAAAATAATATACTACAATATATGTATTCAATATACATTAATTGTGGGCGGTCTTATGGGCTCAAAGAATAAGTTTGTTTCTGAATTAAGCGAAACGCAAATAGCGCAATTAAACGATTTACTTGAAAGTGACTGGAATGTCAGAACCAAACAACGCGCACAAGCCATTTTACTCAGCAATAGAAGGTATTCGATTGACGCTATAGGCCTGATCGTTGAATATCATCGTAATACGGTATCGAGATGGATAGATCAGTGGCAGGAGCGTGGTATCGATGGGCTTTTAGAAAATGAAGGGCGTGGCCGTAAAAAAGCCCTAAGTCAGGCCGAGGAAGAGCGGGTGCTTGAGTGGTTGAAGGATGATGACAGAAGTACCCGAGGACGGTTGGCGAAAATCCAGAAGGAGCTCGGCAAGACCATCAGTGCGGCGACCCTGCGGCGGCTCTTCAAGCGCCATGGGAAAGTCTGGAAAAGGGTTCGGGCCAGCCTCTCTGGACAGCGTGATGAAGCCGCCTTTCGTCAATGTGAACAAGAACTTATCGAACATATGGAGGCGGCTGTCGAGGGTGCAATTGACCTGCTTTACCTAGATCAAAGTGGTTTCGGAAGAACGCCCTATATTCCGTATGCATGGCAAGATGTCGGGAGTACCCTACGGCTACCGTGCCGCGCCGGAGCTAGGATAAATGTGATGGGCTTATATTCACTGATGGAAGGCACCCTGATAGCGGATATCACTGACCAGAGTCTCACGAGCACGCACGTGGTTGATTTTCTCGAAAGGTTTAGTAAAACCGTGCAAAAGTTCACCGTCGTGGTGCTCGACAATGCCTCCATCCATACGGCCAGGGTGGTGACCGAGAAACTACTGGAATGGGAGGGTAGGAATTTGTATTTGTATTATTTGCCTACCTACTCACCGGAACTCAACATCATTGAGTTGGTGTGGAAGAAAATAAAATATGAATGGTTGCCATTGGGTGCTTATGAATCCTTTGATAGCTTATGGAAGAAATTAAACGATATGCTTCCAAAGGTTGGGCTTGAATATAATATTTATTTTGCCTAGGTACTTATAGCTCAGTGGGTTGATTTTTATATTGTTGCTGTAAATTATTGTGTTATATGTTCTGGTTGAAATAATATCCTATAAGGATTTATGTAGACCTTTCCAACCGTACACCTAGTCAGGGTAATAAGCGATGTCGATGATCTGCTCATAAGTCCACGGGCATGCCGGCGGGAAATCATCCCTGTCAATCCCGGTTTCCCTCGACGCTACCAGTCTGGCCTGGGAATACGATCGGACTAGAATGTCACCCAGTTTTGACGACAGGCTTGGGTTATCCTGTAGTACATCCAGGCATTTATCCCGCTGTTCTTCAAGGGTTAACTGCCAGCTTCTGCCTCGCCGGGCGGGTTGAAATCTCCACTTCAACAGATGAACGAGCAATACGGTCAGGCGACTTTGTAATTCACGCCTTTCACTTCTGCCCATCGATTCGATTTCCTCGATCAAATTGGAAACATCCAGATCATCCAGACGGCCCGCCCTGAGCAGGGCGGCCTGTTCCTGTGTCCAGCCATAAAAGTCTCTTTCATAATGAATCATGATGACAATTAACCTTTGATCAAGCAGCATGCGCCATTATGGATAAATGAATGGGTCATGCAGAATCTACTCCCATGAGGGGATTTAACAAGACAACCACTAGCCTTTGTCCATGGACGTTGTTATTCTGGCCAAAAATCCGAGCGAAGAACGTCATCACAGGTCCACAAACTGTTCTCGGGAAATTGTTCCAAGTGTATTCCAGTTTCGTCCGCCGCGCGCTTTCGGGCAAGTTCATAGCAACGCATATAACCTTCCGCGACAATCTTACGCAAACTGGGACTATCGTCGAAAAAAAGCTCAAGTTCAGTATGTTGCTCGTTTATGGTTCTGCGCCAGCTATTACCCCGACAGGCAGGTTGATATTTCCACTTAAGCAAGTGCACCAAGAGCAAAATCAACCGACTACACGCCTCCCGCTTATCCCGTTCACCCAAACTGGTAATCTATTCAATCAAATGTTCCACATCAATTTTTGAAAAATCCTGTGCTTTCAATAAGCGGGTTTGCTGGCGTGTCCACGCATAAAAATCAATATCGTATCCGGTAAGGTTGGTGTTCATCGAAGTCACTCAGTCAATGAATGAATGAATAAAAT
>CAITZA010000065.1 GCA_903896745.1 uncultured Desulfomonile sp.
TCGTCGGATAGTAAATCAGAGTGCAGTGGTCCATGGACATCCTGTCCGAAAAGAACGAGCTCGGATCCGATGCGTGTAGTGTACACCATAGACCCGGGAGAATGACCAGGACAGTGTATGGCCATGATTTCACCATTCCCAACTTTGAGTGTTGTTTCAGGCCCCTTGAGTTTGCGATCTATTATAAGTGGTCTCATTTTCGATCCGTACCAAGTTGCTGCAGTGACGAAGCTCTCTCCGGATTCGAGATAAACCGCGTCGAGTTCATGCGCCACTGTCAGGCAACCGTATTCATCCTTCAAGGCTTGAGCGCCACCTGTGTGATCGTAATGGCAGTGGGTCAATAGCAGGTATTCAAGGTGGATGTCAGGGTCGAGGCATCTATCGATGTTCCGTTTCATCCCGACATGGTCCCGACCTGTCCCGGCATCGATCAAGACTGCTTTTTGTGAGAAGATTACCAGGTAGACCGCCGCGTCAGAAGGATCTGTCAATCCACGTCCACCCACCTGCCATAGATTGTTTCTGATTTTAATGTTCAATCGGCGCCTCTTTGGAATACCAATTACCGTTTTGTCTCAGGCCTCAAGACGGGTCAACCCCTCTTGGCCGCATTAAATCTCGAAAAGGTATCCGTTACTTTCTGTAATCCATATTTATCTATCATAGCCTGCAGCCCAATGTGAACATCTTCTGGTCTTATTTCCTCTTCGACTTCTTCCTCACGTTCCTCATAAACAAGCACCTTGTTGAGACATTTCTCAACGCATTTAGGGACGGCTAGAGGGGGATCACTCTCACACATATCGCATTTGAGAGGCAGACCGGAGTCTGGTTCCTTGAAGGTATCCCTGGAAGGGCAGGCCGCCCTGCAGAAGTCACATTCGGGATATTCCTTGCCGTCAATGACATATGTATTCCTGCCCATACATTCGGCTGCAGCGTGTTCTCCTGCGAACACCGGCAGCCAGATATTTTTCAGGCGGTAACTCATGACCTGAATGCGAGCCCTCGCTGGGTTTACACTGCTGTATTTAGGTTCGGCATGATAAGCTGAACAAATAATCTCGCACGCCCTGCATCCGTTGCATTTATCAGCTTCGATCCTTATCGTTTTTATTATTTTTTTAATTTTCGCCAACTTTCAACACTCCCCTCTTTTCCAATTCCTCAGCCACATAACCCAAGTCAAGGTCCATCAGTCTTTCCCTGGTAGGAACACCATCCATGTTCCATCCCTTGAAGGTGTAGTATGTCGATAAAAGTTGTTCTTCGAGTTCCGGGAACCTTCGTTTCCAATGATCCTCGGGCGGTTTCTCATCGGTCCGTCTCATGCCACGCACATTGTTAAACGCTCGGTGAAGATTTCGACTCCGATTGACTATCCTTTTCAGGCCTGCCTCGTCGAGATCCATTCCGAGAGCCGCGGAAATGAGCTTGGGATAGTTGTGTATATGGTAGGGCGGCTTGAGACAAAAGGATCCCATGCCTGCGCACAATCCCAAGGCATCGTCAATGTTGTGAAGCATTTCCATCCAATCCACAATTTCGGAGCATATTTCGGGAGTGGGGTAGTAGGGTATCGAGTTATCCCCCCTGGGTTCCCAGTTCAGGACGTATTCCTTAAACCCGTCATGAGGAACCTGAGGCCAATCTTTTACAAACGCTTCTCTCTGTTCCCGGGTTGGAAAAGCCGCTTGAGGAAAGTTCCCTTCGATCTGAGTAATGCTAATCTTTTCGTTCGTCGAATACATGAGATAGTATATTGGATCCAGCATTCCAAGCTTTAGTGGGAGTTGCTCATGTTTCTTGATGGTGTTGTGATCGAATTTTTCCGCACCGTTTCCGATTTTTCTTGCGGCGTAATAGACCCCATCTGCAAGAATGTCTCCGATTCCTTCACGATGCGCAACGCGGTCGAGTAGCCAGAAAAAACGACCTTCCTTGTCTTGAGGACAGCCCTCTAAATCTTTGTCGGTAAGGATGCCAGCCTCGTAGAGTTCGACCGCAAAAGCAAGAATTTGCGGGGTTGAGAAAGAATCAACCCCATACTCTGTGGCACGCTGAAGAATCCGGAAGTTGAACGCCAGATCATCCACGTATGCCGCCATGGAATAAGTCAGCTTTCCAAAACATTTCATCATATATTTAGGTCCCTCGTCAAAAGCGGCAACTAGCGCCCCGCATTGCTGAGGACAATTAAAACAGCTTATCAGCCTCTTGACGGCCTCCAGTTGTGTGTTGGTCCAGTTTGCTTCGTTATCTTTGTTCCAGAAGTCTCTCCGGCGTGTCCTTGCGTTCCCCCACATGAAATTTTCAGTATGCCACTTTTCGTCGGTATCTTTCATTTCCTGAGGCGATCCAATACCCGAAAGAATGGTCATTACATCAGGAATTGGGATGGTGTTTCGGAAGTTGATATATTCCGTGATGTCAGCCATGTGCCTCATGAATTCCTCGCCTCTGGCCAAATTTAGATCATTTGTCCCACGTACAGCGATGGCCTTGACGTTTTTGTCACCTAAAACAGCGCCACCGCCAAGCCTGCTGGCGCTGGACCTGCCCTGTTCAATGGAGGCTGTAAAAACCCTGTTCTCGCCTGCCAACCCAATTGCAGCAACCTGAGCGCGTGGCTGCCTCAATTCCTCCCTGATGAGATCCTGAGTTTCAAGAGCTCCCTTCCCCTTGAGATGGGTAGCGTCGCGAATTTCTACCTTTTCATTGTTAATCCATATGTAAACCAACTTTGGGGACTTGTTTCTTAGCACAATCTTGTCGTAACCAGCATATTTTAGCTCAGCCCCAAAAAAACCTCCCATCATAGGGTAGGCA
>CAITZA010000066.1 GCA_903896745.1 uncultured Desulfomonile sp.
GCCACACCGAGTCTTGATGCGGTTGCGATTGCAGCCAACGCGTTCAGGGCGTTATGCGCTCCAAAAATTGGCAAAGTTCCCGTAATCAATTTGGCGCCTTTGGCCAGAATTTCAAGGGTCAACCCGGTTCCCTGTTCCCTTAGTCCCTGAAACGACCATTCCAAATCATTTCCTGATCCGTATAAATGCACATCACACTTGCAAGCCCCAATTACGTCCAAGACAGCATTGTAATCCGAGCAAGCCACCACAGCTCCATGACTTGGTACAGAAGACAGCAGTTTGACAAACTGTGATTTTATTTCATCTATGTCGTTATAAATATCGGCATGATCAAATTCTATGGATGTCAACACCACTACATTGGCCATATAGTGCAAGAATTTTGGTGTCTTGTCAAAATATGCGGTGTCGTATTCGTCACCCTCGATTACGAAGAACTGCCCCTGCCCCAATCTGCTGTTACAACCAAAATTTGTTGGTATGCCTCCCACAAAAAAGCTGGGGTCCAATCCCTGATCGAATAAAATCCAGGCGATCATGGACGTCAGAGTGGTTTTTCCATGAGTTCCAGTTACAACTACCGGGATCCTGTCCTTTAAAAAATAAGTCCGGAGCGCTCCAGCCATTGATGTATGCGGGATGCCCTGATGCGAGAGTTCTTTCGCTTCAGGGTTCACGGATCTGATGACATTCCCGACCACCGCCAGATCAGGTCTCCTCAAAAGGTTCGCAGGTTTATATCCTTCCATAATCTGAACGCCCATATCATTCAACAATTCACTCATTGGAGGATAGAACGCCTGATCTGATCCGGTCACATTAGCGCCCAAAGACATGAACAGTCTGGCAAGACCAACCATGCCTACGCCGCAAATTCCGAGAAGATGGACGTGATCAGGGGCCTTGGGCAAAACGTCGTCTAGCGATTGAATATTGTTATCCTTCATGGCGCAAAGTTGCTAACATTGGGATGAGTTAATGTCAAGGCCTGACCTTTTGAGAATTTCTCGATAAACAACAATCATAATTCGAGCAAAAAAAGGAATCTGAGTATTGTAATTACAACCGGATAATTGATGCGCGGCGTTGGAATCCACGAAATTCAACCCAGGTCCGGCATAAAAAACCGCCCTTCAATTTTTTTATTCTTCAACAGGAGCGTAGTAACAACGTTTGGGAGAATTGACCAGCCCCTTTTTTTTCAGACTGTCTATGATTTTTGAAACCTCCTTTGAATCCATACCCGCAGATTTGGCCACATCGCCAGGTCTGACCGGTTTGCCAGCCTTTTTCATCTCGTCTAAGATCATGTTTTCCCTGTCATCCATATTTCGCTACCTCATTTTTACAGTCAACACGTCAAATATTTTGGGCCATGACGCTTTTTCGGATATAATAGCACTTCCTCAGCCTTAGTCAGAGAAGTTTTTTCAAGATTCACAGGGCACAAGAGCCTCAATAAGGCGCCATTTGGACAATCACTCATGTTGGATGGTGGCAATTTCCAGGAGAATTGGCATGCTGGAAGACTTCAGAAAACACATCAGATTGAAAGACAATAGCGCCATTCTTGTCAGACCGCTAAGTTCACGCGATGAGAAATGCCTTCTTTCATTCTTTTCACAGATACCCGATCATGAAAAATGGTTTCTAAGGGATGAAACCGCCAATCCCGAAGCGCTAAGCTCCTGGGTAACACGCCTGAATTATGACAAGATATTTCCCTTGGTTGCCATTAACGAGTCCGACAACAGCATAGTGGCCAACATTCAGCTACATAGGCCGGAGGCCGAATGCCTCAGACACATAGGACATATCAGAATCATGGTTCATCCGGATTACCGTCGAAAAAGCCTCGGTCCGCTGATGATGCAAAATCTGGTTCAAATAGCCATGAATCTGGGTGTGGAAAAATTGGCCGCTGAACTCGTAACGGAGGTTCAGGAGGCCGCAATTAAGGCCGCCACACGACTGGACTTCAAGGAACAGGCTCGTTTGAAGGGATATGTAAAGGGACGAGACGGTGAATACCATGACCTCATAATTATGGTAAAAACCCTGCAGGATGACTGGGACGACTTTTAGTTACTGATTTGATTCTACTTTTCTGCTCTACAGTTCTTAACTCTTGACCCGTGAATTAGTCGGTGTTATCCAAGCGCCATGCTGAAATCTGTGTTGAAGTTGCTAGAGCTATGTATGGGGCAGGCATGGACATTGAGGAACTGATTCGAGTTGCGAGTTTGGCTCGAAGCAAGGCTTGCGTTCCATTGAGTCGCTTTCGTGTTGGCGCGGCGGTAATAACTGCCAGTGGGGCGATTTTTGAGGGATGTAACACGGAGTGTATCATTCCTGTATTGGGGGTATGCGCTGAGCGTAACGCTATTAATCATGCCATCATTCACGGTGAGCAGGAGTTTCTGGCGGTAGCGGTGGTTTCTGATCTTTCCAGCGCATTGTTGCCATGCGGGGCCTGTCTTCAGTATATTCAGGAATTTGCCAGAGAAGGCGGTCGTGACATTCTGATTGTTTCGCAAGGCGCGTCTGGTGAAAGGATTGTAGCGAGTGTAAACGAACTGTTCAAGGGTGGATTTCCCGCTGATACATCCTATAGGGATGTACAGGAATCTTTCAGATGGACATCGGATTCGTGAGAGTTAATATGCTATATTTTGATTGTTTGTCATGACACACGACCGAGTAGTTCAGAAAATGCGCACATTATATCTTGTTTTGGTAGATAACCATAATTATTCTTTTTTTCGACATGTTCCAAGGTAATTAATCCCTGGTTCCTTTTAGCATGCTTCGACCGCGATCAATACCGTGGAGAACATAATGGAGACGTTATGAGCGACAAGTCAATTTCCGCCAGCGGCGCAACCGATGAGAACCTGATATCACTTATGAGTCACCCTACCCAAGGACTGAAGTTCGACAGATTATTTTCAACTCTGGATTGCGACCCGTTCGAGATGGTTGATTGGACTTTCCGGGAAGCATCTATCAAGAATCAGTCCGGCGAAGTAATATTTGAACAAACGGATATTGAGGCGCCTTCTTTCTGGTCTGACATGGCCATAACAGTGGTGGCGTCGAAATATTTCCGAGGGCGACTCGGCACAGCGGATAGAGAAAACAGTGTAAAGGACCTCCTTTCAAGGGTCACAGATACGATTGCTCGTTGGGGCGCCGACCAGGGATATTTTGATTCGGAGCAGGACACGGCTGTCTTCAGGGATGAACTGTTGACCATTCTCTTGAGCCAGAAGGCCGCTTTTAATAGTCCGGTATGGTTCAACGTTGGCATTGAGCCTGTTCCACAATGCTCAGCGTGTTTCATCCTCGGTGTCGAGGATACGATGGAATCGATTCTCCACTGGTATACCCAGGAAGGTATAATATTCAAGGGTGGATCTGGTTCGGGCGTCAACCTTTCGAGGTTAAGGTCGGAGAGAGAGCCACTCAAGGGCGGGGGCACAGCGTCCGGCCCAATATCTTTCATGAAGGCCGCAGACGCTTCGGCCGGAGTCATAAAGTCTGGTGGTAAAACAAGGCGGGCGGCAAAAATGGCAATTCTGGATGTTGATCACCCGGACATTCTCAAATTTATACAATGCAAATCCAAAGAGGAAAAAAAAGCGCAGGCCCTCATAGAAGCGGGATTTGATGGATCATTTGAGGGGGAAGCGTATTCGACGGTCGCTTTTCAAAATTCGAACCACACCGTCAGGTTGTCTGACACGTTTATGGAGGCCGACGAAAAGGATCGGGATTGGGAAACAAAGTTTGTGTTGTCGGGCAAGACAGCCGACACCTTTAGAGCCAGAGACGTAATGCATGAGATCGCCTTGTCCGCTCATACATGTGGTGACCCGGGGATTCAATTCGCTTCGGCCATCAATAAAGCCCACACATGCCCCGAAACAGCTCCCATCAGGGCATCCAATCCCTGTTCGGAATATCTCGGGGTGGATGATTCGGCATGTAACCTGGCCTCCCTACGTCTGACAGCTTTCGTGGATTCTGCCGGCAAGTTTGATATTCAGTCATTTTGCCACGCCGTAGAAATTATGACCACAGCTCAGGACATATTGGTAGACAGGGCTTCTTACCCCACACCAGCTATTGCCAGGAACGCCCGTAACCTTAGGGCGTTAGGTTTGGGTTTTGCAGATCTGGGAGCTCTCATAATGAGTCTCGGGCTTCCTTATGACTCTGACGAATCCAGACTTTATGCCGGAGCAATTACCGCAATCATGACTGGCCAGGCCTATTGCCAGTCATCAAGAATCGCTTCGGTACGACGACCATTCAAGGATTTTGAAAAAAACAAAAGCGCCATGATGCGCGTTATAAGAGATCATAGAGACACCGCCTACACACTGCAATATATCGAGGGAAATGAGGAACTGACGGAGAAGGCTCGAAAAATTTGGGATAGAGCGGTTGAACTGGGCCTCAGGAATGGATTTGCAAATTCCCAGATTAGCGCGATAGCGCCAACTGGAACCGTGGCTTTCATGATGGATTGCGATACCACTGGAATAGAGCCTGAACTTGCTCTGGTAAAACATAAGGCCCTTTCCGGTGGTGGAACGCTTGTGATTGTGAACCGTAGAATAAGCCAGGCCCTCGAACGCCTCGGGTACGATCAGGATCAGATTTCCGACATCATTTCTCAAATTGAAGAAAACGGCTCTATTGAAGGAACCAGTATTCTGAATCCGGAGCATCTACCGGTTTTCGACTGCGCTTTCAAACCACTGAACGGAGACCGGTTCATATCCCCTGAGGGTCATGTCAGGATGATGGCCGCAGTTCAGCCCTTTGTTTCAGGCGGTATATCTAAAACCGTCAACCTTCCCAATGACTGTGCAGTTGAAGATATTGAAAAGATTTACCGTATGGCCTGGAAGCTTGGGTTGAAGTCAATAACCGTTTACAGGGATGGTTGTAAGGCGTCGCAACCATTGGCTTTATCCGAACCCAGGAAAGCCACTGTTCCGCGTCCTGTCAGGAGACGATTGCCTGTTGACTGCGAAAGCGTGAGGCATAAATTTGAGATCGCAGGTCACAAGGGATACATCCATACCGGCCTTTACGAGGACGGCAAGGTTGGGGAAATATTCATCAGGATGTCAAAAGAAGGGAGCACCATTTCCGGACTGATGGATACCATTGCAACATTGACTTCGATAGCCCTCCAGTATGGCGTTCCATTGGAGGCTCTTGTAAACAAGTTCAGTCATGTCAGGTTTGAGCCGTCCGGATTCACAAGCAACCCAAATGTGCCTTACGCCAAATCCCTGACCGACTACATATTCAGATACCTCGGGACCAGCTTTCTGGACAGTGAGGGTCAGAGCCTGGCTGGTCTAGCCCCCATTGACATCAATTTGAGCGATGCGGGCCCAGTTTATGAGGCATCCGTAGCCACTGCATTGAATACGCGAGTAAGCTCAAGAAATGTCGGTCACGCTTTCAAACCGCAATCTGACGCGCCTGCATGTTTTGAATGCGGTTCCATAATGACCAGGAGCGGTTCATGCTACAAATGCCTCAACTGTGGCGCCACTAGCGGGTGTTCATGATTCAGTCCAATCAACCTTCTACCGGCTCAACATTCAGGTAGAAGTCCAAAATGCCGATTTGTCGCTGTAGCGATCAGTCACATACAAGGCAGTCAACGACTACCTCGCCGCGTTGTCGTGCGCAATCGGATGCTGTTGTCCGAATGCACTGCGGCTTCTTTTTGACTCAGGAGCACTCTTTCAGGCAGCAATCTACCTCATCAAATTGCGGGGTAACGCTCAACGGAGTCAGAGCCAGTGAAAATATCGTCAAAAAAACAATGTAAAGCTTCTTCATGAAAAATCCCCATTCAGAAAATCCTGTTAAGTCTTATAATACCTACACTGGACAATAATTATCACACCTTACGCAAAAATAACAGGGTTTGACAAACACGTGCGAACGGAATTAATTTATGAAATATTACTTAACAATGTTGACAAACAAATTTTAAATAATCTAAGATATCCTTTCTTCAATGGCGGCTTAGCCAAGCGGTAAGGCGACGGTCTGCAAAACCGTTATACGGCGGTTCAAATCCGCCAGCCGCCTCCAATAGGCCAAATAAAAAAACCGGCTCTTAAAAGCCGGTTTTTCATTTCCACATGGACATTGGCGTTAGAGCTATCTGATAGTACAACTGCCAATTTCCCAAGACTCTCTGGCTACTAATCCTTATACCGCCTACCCATGAATCTTGATCTGTTTGAGCCGATTCCATGTTTCTGGAGAATACCAGATGTCTATCATTTCATCCCGGTAACGTTCATCCTTGATTCTCATTGTTTCGGCAGTGTCAGTTCTCATGAGCTTCTTGATGCTTTCGAATGCCGGGCCATAACGAGAGACAAATTCCAGAGCCGTATTGCCAGATTCTGTCAACAGATTTGCAGAATCGCATACCTTGTCAACCAATCCCATTTTTGCGGCCTCTTCAGCGCTGAACATGGCGCCTGTATAGGAAATGATCTCCGCGTTGCGCTGTCCAACACAATATTTCAGCATCTCTGCGCTACCCGGAAATAACGATGAACCAAACGTTATTTCATTCAAACTCATTCTTGCCTTACCAGTGACCATGATTCTGTAATCACAGGCCGTGGCGAGCATGAAACCACCCGCTATGGTATGTCCGCTCAGGGCCGCTATCAGTGGCTTTTTGAATAAAAAGATTTGTGTGTACAGATCAGCAAATTTACCGACAAAACGGGTAAAATCATCTTTTGAATAGCCAAGAAATTCAGGTATGTCCAAGCCAAAAGAGAAAAATACCGGATTGCCGGTAATTACCACCGCCTTGATATTATTGTCGTCGGAATATTCGTTGAAACATGCGGATAGTTCCTGGGTCAGTTCTTCATTAATGGGATTAACTTTCCCACGGTTAAGAGTCACACTCGCTACATTTCCACTCACAGACTTTACCAAAAAGCCCATTGGCATTAGCCTCCTTGAAAATACATTCAAAAATAGGGGAATTAGACTGAATTGATTGTAAAGAGTACAGATTAAGCAGATTTTATGCTGGTTTGTAAAGTTGAATCGTTGGCTGTCTGGCAGTTAAGGGATCAAATCTCAATTTCAGGGCCAACTTCATCTTGAAGGGCACAAAGTATTTTCCCCTGTTGATCCAGGAACGCCGGCACGCTATTGCGGACAGTTCCCAAGGCAAGATCAGCGCTGTTGTTTGTTTCAGACATGTGAGCCAGTATCACTACCTTAAGTTGATCACTAATGATCCTTTGAAGCAGTTGAGCGCTTTGATAGTTGGAAAGATGCCCCAGTCGTCCCTTAACGCGCTGCTTCAAATCCCAGGGATATGGACCATCCATCAGCATATCCGGGTCATGATTGCTTTCCAGTACGACTGCCTGCAAATCGGAAAGCAGATTGGCCACCAGAGAGGTAGGGGCGCCCAGATCAGTGGCAATACCTATACGCGAGGCGCCGTGCGATATCCTGAAACCAACCGGTTCAGCGCAGTCATGAGGAACAGAAAACGGATGAATCCTGAAGCATTCAATCTCAAAAACTTTTCCGGTCTCGAAAATTTCAGTTTTTGCAATTTTACCCAAGGCTGAACGTGCGACCGACAATGTGCCTTTATTGAGGAAGACCGGAATATTGAATTTTCTGGATAATACCCCAACTCCCTTGATGTGGTCAGAGTGAGCGTGGGAGACAACTATTCCCCTAATACGTTGGGGGTCCTCGCCGGCCCGCTCAATTCTCAATACCAGTTGCTTGCACGTCAACCCCGCGTCAACAAGGATGGAATGATCGCCCTGTCGAATTAGATACGAATTTCCGCTACTGCCGCTTGCCAGGGGGACAATCTTCATTTCTCTTCCCGTTGATGATTTTATTCGGTCAGCGGAACTTATCGCTACGCCACGGCGCTGTCAAGACCATTCAGCAACCTGCCGATCATTCAACTGTTTATCGTCAGTTTTTCTGAGACTCATGCGGAGGCTTATGATACGAAAACTCTTGGCTAGGCATTTGTTCTTAACCATATCCCATCAGTTTTCCCAGCAAGATTGCGCCAAGCAACAGAGAAATGGCCCAGGTCTGAAGCAGTGGGCCGAATTTGTTGGGAACATCGGTTACAAGGTCTCTCGCGCTTTCAGATACCTTGTCAGGCGGCAATCGTTGAATTATGCTATTGACAAGAATCTGAAATTGACCAAGTGTGTTGGTTAAGAGGTTGGGCTTAACTGAACCCGATTCAATAATAAGAAAAACCTTTTTCCCGGCTTTCAGGCAGTCTATATATGAAATGTCTTTCCACATAATTTCGGACGACCGGAACAATTTCTTTATGGTTATGCCTTTGGAATGCAACAATATTTTTCTTGCCAAGATTTCAGCGCCCAAGTAATAAAAAGGCGCTAGAATCAAAAGCAGGAGCAGAAACCGATCTGTATGCCTCTCCAGGACGATAATCCAGGAGCCTAGTAACATTGAAAGGGCTACTGGAGGAATAATGCGTAGGTCAACCCGAAACTCGAGGTTTTTATCCGATTCTGCCATTTTTGTGTCCTTGTGAGCTTCCTAAGAATTTGAGATTATGATAACATTTTTGGCGCCTTTAATAGAGGCTGTTTCAATCATTTTTACGAGAACCTTTGGAAAAGGAAAGACGATGTTTAGTAAAAGGACCAGGATACTTAACGCCCTAATTTTTTCAAGCCTTTTTGTTTCAATTCTATCGTTTCAGGTGAGTGCGGCTGATACAACGGTCAAATCTCCGGATTATCGTGAATTGAAGATGTTTAGACAGGTAATGGAGATTGTACGTAAAAACTATGTGAAGGATGTATCGGACAAGGAATTGATTCAGGGCGCTATAACTGGGATGCTTCAGTCTCTTGATCCTCATTCGTCTTTTTTGACTGAAGAAATGTTCAAGGAACTGCAGGTCGAGACAAAAGGCGAATTTGGTGGATTGGGCATAGAAATAACACTCGACGGTGGCGTTTTAACCGTTGTGTCCCCGATAGAGGATACTCCAGCGTCTAAGGCAGGCATTAAGCCTGGGGACAAGATTGTTAAAATTAACGGTGAAACGACCAAGAGTATTACATTACACAGCGCGGTTCAACAGATGCGAGGCCCGAAGGGAACCAAAGTTACGGTTACGATCATGCGTGAGGGCTGGACAAAATTCAAGGACTTTACTTTAACTAGAGACATCATACATGTTCACTCAGTCAAGAAAGAAACTCTTGAACCTGGTTATCAATACATCAAGCTGGTTAACTTCCAGGAGACTACCGACTCTGACCTCATGCAGGCCATAAAAGACATGGGCGATGACGACAAGATCAAAGGACTGGTGCTGGATTTAAGAAACAACCCAGGTGGCCTGCTCGATCAGGCTGTAAAGGTTACCAACCTGTTCATAACAAAGGGTTTGATAGTTTACACAGACGGTCGTTCCAAGGATCAACGCATGGATTTCAAGGCCTCCCAGACTGGAAGGCATTACAAATTCAAGGTAGCGGTACTTATTAATGAGGGTAGCGCCAGCGCTTCCGAAATAGTGGCCGGAGCCTTGCAGGATCATGACAGGGCGCTGATATTCGGGACGAAATCTTTCGGAAAGGCCTCTGTGCAGACCATCATCCCCTTGGACAACGGTTCTGGTTTGAGACTTACTACTGCCTATTACTATACGCCCAAGGGCAGACATATTCAGAAAACCGGGATTCAGCCTGACATGGACCTTAAACAGGAGGTTCAAAAACAGGAAGAAGAGGAATTGGAAGCTGAGTCCAAACCTGACAAGAAAAAGGACAAAAAGAGCAGATTTCTCAAAGAAAACAAAGCTGAGCTAGAAAAGGACGTGGTGGTGAAAAAGGCTCTTGAGTGGCTTAAGTCTGATGTTACAGTTCGGAAATTCAAACAGGATAATGAGCGTCCCTCGCAGGAAACGGCTGCATTAAAAAACTGATTCAGTTTACACCTTATCAATCCGCTGCATCGTTCAGAGCCACCCTCAAAGAATGATGGAGGCTCTGAACGGCTTCATGCCCTCAGACAAAACGTTTTTTTATGGCCTGAATATATTCCGGAACCCCTCCCGGCATTTCTTTTTCGATGTGTCTTTTCGCCGCAAGTAGTTTTGATCTGACTACAGGATCTTTCATGTCATTGAGTTCCGAGATGGCGCCTCCACGCCTGGCAAGCTGGAAAAGGATTCTGTCCTCATCTGTCATCCCTAGGTACGCGTCAATAACTGATAACATCTTGTCCTTATCTTCCGGTATCTTACCGTTAACTTCCTCGAGCAGGTTCAAAATGTGATCACTGACAATGGTTGTATTTATACCTTCAAGACGAGAGACCATATCCCGGATTTCCCGCACCATCCCATCTTCATCAGGAGCCTGAAAATAGCCTCGCTCCTCCATTTCGACCAATTCACTGCTTCGTCTTATATAAAGTGATCTAAACCTTACATAGTCCGGATTGATCTCGTTAATAACCCGCGCGGATTCTCTAGAGTGCTCCTCCGAAAGATCAATTCCGCCGATTCCCGGCATTACATACAAACATAAGGATAAACCCGCCTGAACGACGCGCTTGCCGCCTTCGATGAGTTGCTCAGACCTTGCCCCTTTCTTGATCATTTTCAGAACCTTGTCTGATCCTGATTCCATTCCGACATGCAATCTCGTCAAACCACATTCCTTCAGGCGAATAAAATCATCCACCGTTTTTTTCACCAGTGATGAAGCCCTGGCATAGGATGTGACCCTGAGAACCTGCGGGAAACGTGCGCGGATATGGTTAAGAATCTCAACCAGTGAATCAGTCGATAGCATTATGGAGTTGGCGTCCTGCAGAAAAACGGTATCACCTCCGGAAGCCAGCCAATAGGCAACCGATCTGTAGGAGTCCGGCAAGCCGGTATCTGTAAGGACATGCTTCAGGACACCATGTGTAAGTTCTCCCCCCTGTCCGCTCTGCCACGAATATCCCCTGATTTCATCAACAATCGCCCTTGCCGAGTCGATATCCGCCTTCACCTCATCTACAGGGCGTCGGGAGAATTTTCTGTTCCTGTAGGTCCCACAAAAGGCGCATTGGTTCCAGGGGCAGTTTCGTGTCACACGGATCAGCAAGCTTCCAGACTCGCTTGGGGGCCTAATGGGACCCTGTTCAAAAGTTAATGATTTATCCATAGGAAAGATGTCACCCTATAAAGCTGTTGAATTCATCAACCCCTTTCTTGCGAAGGGGTTCACACGCTTTTGTTTATGCGCTATTATTGAGGATATTGATTGAAGGGGGACTTGGCAAGGAGAAACTACTTTGCTGCGCGACCGGGCTTTGGTCCGGATGTCGGATGTCTATCCCCAAATGCGGCAACTCTGAACTGACATTGAATACTATGAAGCCATTGCCTCGCTGTTGACTTTACCGCTTCCAAATTTCAATGGTTGGGACTCTTGTGAGGAAATATCCTTGAGCCGTTTCGCAAGTACCTTGCATCTACGACAAGGATTATATGTTGATTCGAATCGCGTGACCTTTCCACCTCCACGAGTGGCCATTTCTATTTTTAGATCCTTTATTTCAAAATACATTCTAAGACAATGTCGTATATTCCAACGACCTTTGAAAACCCTGCAGGTCACGGCATTTTCATCTAGCCAATTGTATTGTATCGCCATCATGTCCTCCTCCGTTCGCTAGAAGAGCAGGCTTTCACAACCCGGATTAATACGAAGTAATTTGTGCGCCGTCTGAAAATTAATTTCTTAGACAATCCTTAACCAGGTGGGTTCCTCAATTTGGGAAGGCGGGTCTACGTGCCCGAAAATATTTTAAGATTGACTAAAGCAGCCAGAAATGATAAGGGATTAAGCTAGAAGATCAAGCAAGGACCTAGAGATCTAGTCGGCGAGATACTACATTGACCCTTAGAACTAATCGTAAAAGTTCCGTCAGTCCGCTGTATGCCATTGTAGTCGTGTTGGTGGCGGGAACAGCCATTTACATCTTGTTCGGTTCAGGTTTTGATTTTCCTTTTAATTGCGATCTCAAGTCCGACTCCGTCGGCGCCCCCCCAAATACCGCTACATGCGCCCTGAATACTGAAACATCTTCCAGCAAAGGTTTAGACAATACTCTTGGGGGATCGCAGGAAGTTACGGATGTTACTGCTCCTGGCGATAGCCTGTATTCCGTGCTTGTTGATAATCTTTCCGATGAGAATACGGCGGTGGAATTGGCCAGAAGCTTTGCAGCAACAATTCAGCAGAGTCTGGAAATCCCGTTCGATTACAATGCGCCCATGCCGGGAGGAAAAAGGTATAGTATTACTGTTGACAGGGATGGACGTCTCCTTCAGGCTGCTTTGGAACTCGATCCGGCTAACGTTTTCCATGCCATTCAGGATGAAAATGGATTGCGCTGCTGGAAAGAAGAAGTTGTTCTTGACTTCAAGACTGAGTCCATATCAATTAATGTTGCCGGCACACTTACCGAATCAGTGCTTAACACTGGTGAAGGAACGGAACTCGCCCTCAAGCTCAGCAATCTTTTCAGGTGGGATATTGACTTTCATTCTGAATCAGTGCGTGGAGATGTTTGCAAGGTTCTTTTCGAGCGCAGATATGCGGATGATAGACCATCAGGTTACGGACAGATTCTTTGCGCTGTTTATGAAGGGAAGAAGACAGGGACCAAAACCGCCGTTTTGTTTAACAACGAGTATTATGACGCGAAGGGGCTAGAGCTAAAGAAGAACTTCCTACGATCTCCGCTTAGCGTTATACGGGTTACATCGCGGTTTGGCAAGCGTTATCATCCGGTATTAAGGGTTTGGCGCAAACATAACGGGGTTGATTATGGCGCAACTCAGGGAACTCCCGTATGGTCCATAGCTGGCGGGGTTGTTACTTTTGCAGGGTGGCAGAACGGTTATGGCAACTATGTAGTCATTAAACACGACAATGGATATGAGAGTCGTTACGGGCATCTTCACAGAATTATGGTGGCTAGAGGGCAAAGGGTCAAACAGAGACAAAGGATTGGCTCAGTTGGTATGACCGGGCTTGCTACCGGTCCGCATCTCGATTTTCAACTCCTTGTGAACAACCGTCACGTTAACCCACTCAATGTAAAAATGGCCCAGAGCCTTAGAAGTGTTCCCTCTCCCCTGACTGACAGGTTCTCCCGTTTGGCACAGGAAAGATTGCTCGCCCTTAAAGGCGTCATGGTTTCTCAAGGCCCCTCGACCGTATCCAGACTATCATTCCAGTAAAATATTTCCCGTTTTTCAATTTCCCACTTATACATCTCTTTCCATAGACACAAGGGAGATTCGTGGCTCCAAGAAAGGTTAGCCCCATCTTCTTTCTTTTCCCTCCCCTAACGGCGTTAAAACGCGCCTTGACGCGAATTTTTGTAAACGGTATAATATTTACGTGAAACAATTCTAAAATACTGGAGATTCTTCACATGATCAAAAAGGTTGCTATGATGTTGGTAGCTTTCTCAGTTTTGGGGACCGCTCCTTCACATGCCTTTCTGGATTATCTTTTTTCGGGTTCCGCCAGTCGCGACGCAATTGATAATTCTGCCGTTGGGGATATGCGGGCCTGGTGGTCCGGAAACCCTGTGTACAATTTTAATCCCTATTATTCGGGTTCGGCCTCCATGAATCAGCAGCAGCAGGGCCAGCAGCAACAACAGCCGTCCATGCAGCCTCAGGCCTCCATTAATTATGTCCCCGGCGGCCAGGGTGGATATGATCCGTCACAGCAACAGGGCTCTTACGGCTACCAGGGATATGCTCCCGGGGCAGCGCAGCAACAACAACCTATGTATGGCGCAGCTCAACCTCCGGTCCAACAACAGCCGCAATACTACCCTCAA
>CAITZA010000067.1 GCA_903896745.1 uncultured Desulfomonile sp.
CATCTGGGTTATCCCGCATGATGATCAAAGCACTTCAGGAGAACACGAATGAGCCTGTTATCATCAGCACCTTCTGGGTTTCCTTCGTGGAAAGATCCCTAGACAGGGAATTATACTGCCTCTGAAGGTTTGTTAAGGTTTCCAGTCTCGACTTTAGCCGCACAACCTGGTCATTAATATAAGAAACCTTTTTTTTGAGAGATAACTCCTGTAGCTCCATGTCCAAAACTTTTAACTGAAAATTTTGGAGCATTTCCTGTGTTGGACTCTTGAAGTTTTCCTCTTTTGGAATCACTTGTTCTTCCAATACCTTCAGTTGTCTTTTCCATTCTTTGATCTGCTCTGTGTCTACAGCCTCGACCTCTTTAGATTCAAACTCCGCCTTGGCCTTCTCAAATTCCTGCTGTGCGATGAGGCCTTTTTCGTAAAGTTCCTTGGCTCTTTCATAGGCCGATTCGTCTCGGGTCAGCAATACATTTCCCTTACGATGCTCCTTGTCATCATGAATTGCGCGTCTTAGCCTCTCAATTCTGATATTAAGGTCCCCTAAACCCTTGGTAGCGGTAGTGGATGCCTTTTCTTGGGCAATTTTTTCCGCCAGAATTTCTATCCTGTCTTTCAGATTTTGCTTTTGAGTTTCAATCGTCTCCATATCGTTCTGGGAATTGGTTAATTGCGTTTCCATCGCGGAAATTTGATCAACGTGAATCTGGATATCTTTTGGCAAGTCGATGATCTTGTTATCTATGATAAAATTTTGAAGCTTTTCGTCAGCCTTGTTGTAGTCCTGATTTGCGTTATCGTAGTTAGTCTCGACTTCCTTTAGTTCACGCTCTGTTTCTCCTCGTCGCAAATCCAGTTGACTGGCGACAAAGGCGTCGCGAACCGAATTCGCGATGTCGGCTGAGAGTTTTGCAGAATTCCACTGTGCTGTAATATATACAAGAGATGTCTTTTTCTCGACGCGAACCTGAAAAGCATCCCGCAGACTTTTGACAGAGGCCTTCAGCTTGAGCTTGGCAATTACATTTTCCAGAATGGAATTGATTTTGACCATCTGGATTTGTGTGCTGAGGGGAGGAACCCTGTTATTCGGGTCTGCTGTTTTTTCAGGCATCATATAAAGAATGATTGTTTCTGCCTCGTAGGTCTGCGAACCCAGGAAATAGCCTGCGGCAGCCCCCAGAATTCCAGAAACGCCCAATATACCGATCAGAAGTTTCCATCGGCGTATCAGTCCAATCAGAAGCGTTACCGGATCGAAGGGCAGCTTTGGTCCTGAAGAGGTCTGATCATCCGTGGTGGTCACAACTGTCACACATGTCCCGAGACAGTAGAGATTATTGCGTAATCTATGCCGTCTTTCTGCGAAGTAATACTTTACCTATTTTTTCTCTCAAATATGCCCGCTCAGAAGCTCTAAAACCCATGATCCAAAAACATGCTCCAAATATGACTATCCCTACAGATTCAAGAATAGCTACCTCTATCAGATTGGTCAATAAATGAAAATGCAGAACCGTAATGAAACCGACCGACATCACCACTGCAGGGAGAATACTTGGCGCCACTGTTTCCCAGTAAAAATTCCAGATCGATCGGTCATGAATTTTGCCGGCTTTTCTTTGTACAAGCCCAATGTAAACAGGAGCGGCGGCCAAAAAAGTCGCCATGGCGACACCAGAGATTCCGAGAGGTTTTATGAACAGAAAGGATAACAGTATATTAAGTAACTGTCCCCCGAATATGCATATCGCTACATATTTTTGATACCCACCCATGCCAAGAAGGTTGACAGAGTTGCCGTGGGCAATTCCTAGCATAGCTGCCGCTACGAGCCACTGGCACACGGGCGTGGCGGATTTGAAATCCGGCCCTGTCCATGCAATTATAAGAGGTTCCGCCAAGATGCCAAGGCCTAACAGTAACGGGGTTGCAAACGCGATCGTAAGTTTTGTTCCCAAGTAATGTGTAGCCCTTATGTTGGATTGATCGTTGGCGCCATGGAGTTCGGCAAAAACGGGAGAAAGGGCTCTGGTTAAATGCGAACAAAATAACCCCGCCTTTTCTGAAAGCCTCATGCCAATCGAATAAATTCCTACCATCTCCAGTGGAAGAAACAGCTTTATGATCAATGCGTCCGCCCGGCTTGCTATCATGCCCGCCATCTGGATTAAGGAAAAATATAGGGAGAACGAGGTCAATTCTCGCACGAACGACCATTCGAAATAACGGGGCGAGATACTTAGGCCCGGAGCAATTTTTCCAACATGTATCATCATTGCGAACATTGGAAGTAAACCGGTAATCATATTTATGACTGCCAGAACCCTGATATCGGGAGTCAGACTCAGGAAAATCAAAACAGCGATGAGATACAGGATGTTTGCGACCGCCTTGTAAGCGTTTGCAACGGTCATTTTTTGATAACCGACCAGCACTCCCCTAAACATTCCCAGGGGAAGATAAAGCGCTGAACGGACACCAAGAATCAACAGGACAGAATTGGCGAGTTGAGCCTGATCCGGTGGTATTTGAAAAACATGATTAAAAAATAACAGACTTGTCAGAATCCCCGTCATGACAAGGGCGCCCAGAAAAACATAAATCCAGAACAGAGTGCTAACTATCTTTCTTAGACGTTCTGTGTCCTGCCTTCCTCGAGCGTCCGCAACATATTTGACCACTGAGGCGGCAAATCCGAAGTCTGCAAGCTCAAATATGGCAAGAAACGACCAGATTAGGGACCAAAGTCCAAAACTTTCGTTTCCAAGGGTTTTTATTATAAACGGAATCATGACCAGGAATGCTATTGTATCCACCGCATCCCTGCCATAACTCGAAAGAGTGTTCATAAGGATGTAACGAGACCTGTCTTTAGGAACAGCCTGTGAACGTGGTTTATTTTCTTCATTAACCATATTTTTCTGTGTCACCTTCTGCTCCTTACGCCTTCACCTGTCTCATCACTCTTCCAGTCGCAACCATAAGGCCTGATAACAGGCAAAAGAGGAAAAAAACCTGGGTCTGACGAAAAATCCACTCCAGAAGGCCCTGGAGA
>CAITZA010000068.1 GCA_903896745.1 uncultured Desulfomonile sp.
ATGTTTTACACCTACGGCGGTGGCAATGACGCTCCATGGGTCACGGACAGGACTTCAGTTTTTCCTTCAGCCCCTTACGCCTCGTTCACTCAGGATGAAAACGGTCAGATGGGGGACGCTTACGCGCTCGCCGTTCGGCTTGACTATGCCCTTGCTTCTAACCTGAACATTTGGGGGAGCTGCCTTTGGGCGCATCGGGTAGAGCAAAACGGCTTCAGGCGCGGCGGAAAGCTCTCTACGGGATTGTGGGCAGATCCAACACAGGCCATGACTTGGAAAAATACCTATTACGGGCCCTCTGCAAGCCCTTATGTGTCTGATGGTCATATTGGGTGGGAAACGGGACTTGGTGTGGATTGGAAGCTGCTCGAATCTATGGCCCTGAAAGCTCGCTGGGCTTACTGGCAACCAGGGAGATGGTTTGATGAAGCCTATCAGGCCGTTAGCGCAGCCACAGACTCAGGCTTCCTGCAGGGCCGGGACGCCATAAACGCTTTTGAGGCTACGATACTGGTTGATTTCTGAAAGAAGCTTGGTCTGATGCCGAGCCATTTGGCAGGCACTTCAGATGAAAGCCCATTTGCTGACAGTGTTAACAACCTGGCAATGGTCTGTTAACTGTTAACTCTGACATGCGATTGGCTAACAGTGGGATGACCGGAGGAGAATTATGCGGGGCCCCAACAGCGTTATTAAAATGAGTAATCCGGATGGAAGGATTGGAGGCGCGTTGGCTTCAAGATTGCTTTATGTCTTTCAACCGCTTACGTTTTTTGGATCGGTTCCAGGTTCTAAACCTGAGATTACCGGGGTGACGGTGTTATGGAATTTTCGTGGCGCCGAAAGATTTTTGCCCTAACTGGCATGTAGCCGATTTTGATTTTTTTGGGGGATTGGGAGGAAGAAATGAGTAAACGAGTTCTTTTCGTGTTAATCGCCATGTTAAGCCTTACTCAATTCGCGTACGGCTGGGAATTCTCAATGACAGGCGAGTTCGAATGGCGATACCGTTACTTCGGACGTGTTGGAGGGTCGAGGGATCTGTTTGGGGATATGAATATTCAGAATACAACTATGTCTGGCCAGGCCATTGGATTTGCCGGGCCAAACTATTACAGGGGATTTGATGGGGCCGGAAACAGGATTGATACCGGTTCCAATGGTGGTTCTGTCAGGATAGTTAAAGGTGGATTCTCTGGATCTGAGTCAGACGCGTTTGTTAACGACCAGCGTTTTACTCTCTATCCGAAGATAATTATTAATAAGGCGCTAGATTTTCAGGCAATGATTGACTTCGCCGGCGCCCGGCAAAAATACGACCACCTGGATGTTAAAACAAATGGGCCGTTAGAGCGGTGGTACGAAGACAGAGTTAGCAGAAATGCGTTTGACACAGCGATGATTCCCAGTATCAACCAACTAAAATTGAATGCCCACACCCCTTGGGGCTTGCTTTCCTTGGGGGCTACCAAAGACTATCCATTTGGAACAGGGGCTTTGCTGGCTCGTAACACGAGAGCGTCAGCTTTCGTGCTGGTAATACCGTACGGACCTTTTAGAATCGTTCCTGCTTTTTGGTTGGCTCGAAGCTATGTCCAAGATGGGTTCTCTGCTTACCAGGCTGACGATCAATTACCAGGCGCCTCGACCAACCCGGATAGCGCCACAAAAAATCAACTCTACATGGGACCTTTCATTACATATTCTGAAGGCCCTATCGAGTTGGGGTGGACACCTATTTACCAACTCTATCATGTCAATTTCGCAAACAGGGGGACTACCACTACCCGCACAAGTTCACAGGGGATTCCATACACGGTTTACGGGTGGGATGTAGACAACCTCTTCAACATTTTTTATGGCAAGTACAACAACGGACGTTTCTTTGCAAACCTCGAATATGGTTTCCTTCATTCCAATACGCACTTTCTGGGAGCATTTCCGGCTTACGGAGAATACTCTTATGGTTTTGCTGAAACGGGTATCCTGGGAGGCCCGGCGAAGATATCGCTACTGTTTGTCTGGTCTGGAGGGGATGCTCTCAACGACAATAATGTGACCAAGGCCAGGAGTGGGTTGGCTGTTAACTATCAGGCCATGCTGCCCTACCAATACCTGATGTTTTACACCTACGGCGGTGGCAATGACGCTCCATGGAATGCAAACACAAGCGCCAGCACAGCATTCACCAACGATGAAAACGGGCAAATGTCTGACGCA
>CAITZA010000069.1 GCA_903896745.1 uncultured Desulfomonile sp.
CTGTCCTCCAAAAAGAAACCGTGAAGCTAAATTATACTAAATTATTACAATCCGTGGAAGTTTTTCATGTGTATCCCATTATTTTTTTTAAGCAATTTTTTCGGATTCACCGTGTTCCTGAAACCGCGGACGCGTGAAAAGCATTTTACACACATAACCTAATGTATTAACAACTCACGGTAACCAATTATATATTTAACACTATCGTTAATAAAAATATCACATCATGGTTTAAATGTCAGAACCGGGGCGCGTTGGACCCATGTACCTTTCGAACGGAACACCTCCAGGTCTCTGTTCAGGCGCCTGGCGTGGCGGAGCTGCTGGCGGCTGGCCTTGAGCCCGACCATTCTCCTGGGGTTTTTTGTTAAGCGCCTGGTCAACAATCTGTTTGACGAGATTAATTGGTATGGCAAACCCAATTCCCATGTATCCGCCACTTCTGGAGAGAATGGCTGTGTTGATACCAATCACCTGACCATCTATATTGACTAGTGGTCCGCCTGAATTTCCAGGGTTTATGGCCGCGTCGGTCTGAATGAAATCCTCATAATCCAGAATACCCATATCAGACCGGCCTTTTGCGCTTACTATCCCTGCCGTGATTGTCTGGGTTAGTCCAAAAGGGTTGCCTATGGCCAATACCCAGTCACCAACTTCCAGTGTCGAGGAATTTCCCAAAGACGCCACCGGTAATTTTCCTGCGTCAATTCGTATGACCGCTACATCGGTTTTGGGATCATCCCACACGAGCTTTGCCTTATATTTTTTCTTGCCGTCCAGAGTCACTATAATTTCACTGGCGCCTTTAATCACATGTCTGTTGGTTAGAATATATCCACGGCTATCAAAAATGAAACCTGATCCCATTCCCTGCTGTCGCATTTGAGGCGCTCCAGAACCTTGCATGCCCGGTTGCCCAAAGAACCTGCGAAAAAATTCATCGCCAAAGAACTCCCGGAATGGGTGGTTTTCAAAAAAGGGGTCCATGTCTCCCATAGGATTACGCGATCTGACCATCGTAACCGCAGATACGTTTACAACAGCCGGTTTGACATTTTTGGCCACTGAACGAAAAGACTCCTGCAAATCTTTTGGTCCTTTTGAGGCTGTATTTTGTGCAAATGAAGCAGTCGATGGTGAAAACAGGGCAATCAGGGTAAGGCCGGTTACAACGAAAAAATTGATCAGGACCGGTTTGTTTAGGAAATTGAATAGCTTTGGGTGAGTAACATTGGCATTCTGGATCATCAAAACCTCTAATAAAAAGAAAATGTCTTGTTAAGGTAGCCTTCAATTACAATAGAAGAAGGGTTAAACGCAATGCTGCATCGAATTATCAACAATGTTTGGGCCGCGTCAACCAGGCGCCAAAATAAAAATGGAAATCGATCATGAACCTGAAAACCTTAGAATTCTACATTTCGGCAAGAGGAGTCACTATCAGACGCATACAGGCGCGCCACAAAAATCATTCTTCAGAAAATTCTTTGGGTCACATTACTGGAAATAGGACGACAGCAGCGCGATAATCCTGAAACAATATTAATTCGGAGCAAGATTTGTTACGTCTATATTTCCTCCTGATTTCAATTATGACATTCATAGCCTGTAATGGTTTCTGTGCTGATCCTCAACTGTTTGAAGAAGTGAAGCCGGGCAAAATTCTGAAATTCCCGAACGATCATGGCAAGCATCCTGATACTCAGACGGAATGGTGGTATTTCACGGGCAATCTGAATTCGGAAAACAATCGATGGGGTTTCCAGTTGACTTTTTTTCGTCGAAGCATGCTTAGAGAGAAGGCTTTCGATAAATCCGCCTGGGGAATACGTGACATATACCCGGCTCATTTTGCCATTACCGATGTCAATGGAGGGAAATTTTTCCATTCCGAGCTGCTTTCGAGGGAAGGTCCCGGATTGGCCATCGCAAAGGATGATGACCTTCACGTAGCGATCAGGAACTGGAAAGCCGTCAGAGATGGCGATAACATAAGGCTATACGCTGCGGAAGCTAACCACGGGGTCGAACTCAACCTCACCCCTGTCAAACCCATAGCCCTTCACGGAGAAAACGGTTTCAGCCGTAAAGGCAAAGATCCTTCACAGGCTTCCTATTACTATTCATTCACGCGCATGCAGGCTTCAGGGACACTGACCTTTGACGGAAAGCCTTACGACGTTTCCGGTTTGGTCTGGATGGACCATGAATTTGGATCATCGATTCTATCAGGTGATCAGATCGGTTGGGACTGGTTTAGCATACAGTTGGATGACAACACTGAACTGATGGTATTCAGTCTGAGAAACAGAAAAGGAATCATGGAGAAACCATTCGGAACACTGGTTCTGGATGACGGTAAAACTGTAGAACTTTCTGAAAAGGGAATAAGAATAGAGCCTACCGGCTCATGGGCAAGCCCGCGCACAAAAACGCGATACCCTTCCGGCTGGAAGGTCGTGGTAGAAGACGAAGAAATTGAACTGATTGTTAAACCTGTGATTCCGGACCAGGAACTATCAACCATGGGTAGCGTGCAGGTAGTCTACTGGGAAGGCGCTGTGGATGTTTCTGGGAAACGCAAGGGAAAGCCAATTGCAGGTAAAGGCTATGTGGAACTCGTAGGGTACGCTCACTCGATGGAAGGACGCCTGTAATTTTGTATGAAACATGGCCTGGTTTCAGTCAGATACAAGACCTCACAAAAATAGGCTTGACAGACAAAATCACAGTGAAGTAATGTTTCCTGTTGGAGGTGAGGGACATGGAAGTTTTATTCCTAGTATCTGTTGGTACGGCGATATTATGGCTCGCATTCGGCAACAAGAAGGACTGGAGTGGAATGTAGCCTAACTATACAATTATATTATGAATTAATGACCGGAAAAGCGATCGGGAAATTGCCAGCTTTTCCGGTTTTTGTTTTTTGA
>CAITZA010000070.1 GCA_903896745.1 uncultured Desulfomonile sp.
GAACCTGGCGGATGGAGAACTCGCGGTGCTGCCTCACTGCGGCCATAACACCTATGAAGAAATGCCAGAGGAATATGTTTATAATATAGCGCGTTTTTTTGCCCGCCGCCGTTACGATGGTCTCCCGGGTCTGGAGAACAAGTCCCTGGATCCTGTTACATGTGTTGGATGAGTTGATTGCTCTTACAAAAACACAACACCAGACAGGGCAAGCCTCTCGGCCCCCCTGAACAGGTAACTCCAGTATCCTTTGATTGTTTTAAGCCGTCAAAGTTCGTGTTGATTCTGACTGAGTGATTCTTTGAGCTCACACCAACGGTTTCATATTTTTAGCAGGTACATTTTTCCGTTCTGGGTGTCCAGTTCCCTGACAGGCATTTCTTTAATGTCGGTTCCTGATAAACTCTCCCAGTCTTTTTGGGTAATGAGGAAGCCGTGTTGAGCCAACGACATTCCGACAGGATCGATAAGAGAATTATAGAGTTTTATTCTGACAAGTCCTTCGTTTTCCGATGAGAGGCAACCGTCGTCGCTGTAGCTGATTGCCTGTCTCATGGTTCCGTAATATCCGCCTCTTCGCATGGTGGCGCCGACAAAACCGGGCATTGCGCCTGAAAGGGCTATCTCACAATCCTTGCGCACCATAGCCTTGTCAATTTTGTCCACCGCCTTACCATTCAGGAAGACGGTTGCTACATTGCAGTCAACAAAGTCCTTCGAGAGATTTAGCTGGTTCTCGAGCAACTCCTGGATTGAGACACCTAATGTGGCGTTGACAAAGACGCCGCTCTGAAAGATACGGCTCAGAATTTGAACAAATCGGGTTGGGTTTTTCATTTTATTGATCTGAATACGGGGCTAACCCGCCATTACTTGACGAATTCGCCCCGATGTATGGAAGTTGATAATATCGAATACCAGACGGCATGAGATATTATGTCACCAGTTATAAACCTGGTCAAGCTCCTGATCAGTTACCCTGAATTTGACGTTGTGAGGCTCAAGTTCTTCATTGGAGAAGAAAGCCGGCAATCTGTCATGCGCAGCGGAAAAACCTGCGCTGATATTAAATTTGCGTTCATTTTCCAGGACGCTCTTTCCTAAGGCAGCGACATCATCGCCTGTCAGGCTGAGCCCATAGAATGCGTTGATCATGTCTATCAAGGCCTGAAAAGTTTCCGGCTGGTCAAGTACCGCAAACGCTATGAACAGACACATTCCTGTAGAATCAACAGCCGCTGTGGCTATCTGGAGGTTTCTTGACAACTCTACCTGCCCAACGGGAGAGAGGGGATCGGTTTTCCCGCCAATACCGAGAATATTGGATCCAACCGCATATCCTGCCGTATGATCAGCCCCCATGGTGCTGGTTGCGTATGTGACGCCGATCCCCTGGACGGCGCGGGGATCGTATGCAGGCAGGGCCTGTCCCTTGACCACAGGAACACGCTCAACGCCAAAGACTTTTCCTGTAACCGCAGCTCCGCTTCCGAGTATTCTCCCCAGATCTGTCCCCTTACCTACCTGATGAATAAGGTTTATGGCCGCCTCTCCATCACCAAATTTGGCCAGACCCGCCTCCATGGCGACTCCTATGGTGGCGCCCATTTCTATAGTATCCAGACCATAATCATCATCCAGGCGATCCAGCATTGCTATAGTATCGAGGTCGTCAATTCCGCAGTTCCCACCGTGAGCCCACACAGTTTCGTATTCGGGCTGCTTGGTCAAATACTTTCCGTCCTTGTCATTGTAAATCCCTGAACATCTAATGATACAGCCCTTATGACATCCATGCGTAGGATTGCCCCCTCTTTCTGTCTCAAGAGCCGCTTCTGATTCACCACTGATTTTTGTATGACCTTCAAAGCGTCCTGAACTAAAATTGCGTGTTGGGTAACCACCTGCTTCGTTCAGGACGTTTGTCAGGACATTGGTGCCATAAGCGGCCAAACCTTCACCGGTTACAGGATGCTTCTTCAATCCGTCTACCCAGCGCTTGTTGGCTTCCTTGAACTTTTCAGCATCTTTTGGGGCTCTCATTGATACGCCCGAGTCATCGAGTATGATGGCCTTTACTTTCTTGGAACCCATGACTGCGCCGGTTCCACCTCGCCCTGCATGACGGGTTGGACGACATTCCATGTCCGTACAGGCGATTGACGCTGCTGAAAGCATCATCTCGCCGGCGGGACCGATGCTGATATAGCAGGGTTTGCCCTCGTAAACGGACTGTAGTTTATCAACGAGATCATAATTACCAAGACCCTTCAGGCTATCATCAGACTGAATTTTAACCCCATCCTTATTAAGGAAGATGGTGTAAAGACTATCAGCGCTGGGCTTGCCTTCTATTACGACAGCGGCATAGCCAAGTTTGGCCAGTGTCTGGGAAGCCTGACCACCTGCGTTGGATTCCTTGATACCGCCAGTCAGGGGACTTTTACACCCTATGGAAATACGACCGGAATTTGCCGCGATTGTTCCGCTCAACATGCCCGGGGCTATAACAAGCTTGTTTTCCTTGCCCAAGGCGTGAGACAAAGGCGGCACCTCGGCCGAAATAATGGCAGAGGTTAAGGCTCTGCCACCAAGGCCCGCATAATTGCCCAGATCCATGACGGTGGCCTTCGGGCCTCCTTCCGCTCCCATGTCAATTCGCAGAATTTTATCCATTGTACGTGTTACTCCATTCGATCAAAACGAATAATGGACAGATATTTTTTTACGCTCTCGCTTATTCCTTACGCAGAATCAGCCGTAAAAGAACGAGCATCCAGGGGGCCTGATCTGAATTATTGACGTCAGTCCGGGCAGCGCTGCGTTAGAGTTGGTCATGACCTCTAAACGACAGACTCCCAGTTAGGCAGATCAAAGGCTTCACCTATCTGTTTCAGACTGAAGTTGATCTCCTGCAAGTCATCCTTGAGCGAGTCCAACCCATATTCCCTGATTTGGTAGTCTAGCTGACCATCCAGACTGTAAATGAGAAACAACAGATTGAGCAAATTTACATATTCATTCCTGTTAACCAATACTGGAAAATACGTATCCATGAGGTTCGGTATGCTGAGTTCCTGAAGTCCCCATTTCAAGGTATCCCTGTCAACTTTCTGCAGCAGCACCCCTCTTAGGAGGACTGCGGTCCGTATGCCCATCCTTGTAACATCGGCAACCATCTGGCGGTCGGAAAGATTCAAGTTCATCAAGAACTCCCTAGGTCATTCTAACCTTCATGGTTTTGGCATGATGCATGACTTTTTGAAGCTGATCGACTATCGGGGCGCACACGGACTTAGCGTCGTCCGACAACTCACAGGCGCTTAGCCTGTCCTTGAGTAAAGCGGCTTCAGCGGCCAGACCCTCCAGGTCCTCTGTGCCTTTTTGAGTCTTGAAATACAACTTGGACGCAATAGGTTCCAGCTCATTGGCCAGGGAAAGGAGGTTCCCCTTAAGATCCTCGAACGTGGTATCCTCTGCGATTTGCCTGAAAATATTGCAGATATCCCTTGCATGCTGGGTTCCCATTTTCTGATCGGTCACTTTTTAATCTCCTTTGGTATTTTATATTGATGAAAAGAATGGTGTTACTTTTCCGTCACTTGTGGATGTGGCGCCCATGATCGTGAGAATGATCATGGCCACAACCTGCATGTCCGCAATCGTGGTGGTGATGATGATGACTTCCGGGACAAGGCTGAGCTTCGTGGAAAGGCGCTTCAGGAACCTCTTTTTCGGGCAGGTCAAGGTTGAGTTTGTGGGCGATTTCGCGAAAGGCCACAGAGGTTAAGCTCTCCGGATAAAGATTCACTGCTGGAACTCCCGAATCTGCGGCTTCCGAGAAATTGGGGTCAATTGGTATGGCGCCCAGGAAAGGGATTTCCATCATCTTGGCAAGTTCTTTTCCCTTATCCTTACCGAAAAGATAGACTATGTCTCCACATTCCCTGCAAACGTAGCAGCTCATGTTTTCAATCAATCCCAGAACCTTGGCTCCGAGAGTTACGGAAGCGTTGATGGCTTTTGAGCAAACCATGGCTGAAACTTCCTGAGGGGTAGTTACTATGATGACACCATCCAGGTCAGGAATAGATTTCAGGATTGCAATGGGCTCATCGCCTGTTCCTGGAGGCAGGTCGATCAACAGGTAATCGAGACTTCCCCACTTTGCTGCTGAAAGAAGTTGCCTGATCGTTCTGCTTTTAGCCTGCCCTCGCCACATGACGGGTGTCATGTCCCCTGGCCAGAAAAGCGCGACTGACAAGGCCTTCACCCCGAAATCGGTAGTAACCGGCTCAAGCCAGAATGCGCCATCAAGTTTCGCTTCTTTTTTTATACCC
>CAITZA010000071.1 GCA_903896745.1 uncultured Desulfomonile sp.
AAATAATTACCCGAATAAGTCGCCAGATTTCGAACAAAAAAATCGACTAATATTTGCTTATCGGCCTGTTCCAGGGGTATATCTTCGATCAAACCGCTCAAGGTCTCGATGGCAGGTTTGACATTCTGATCGAAACCATCTCGAGTCAGGCGTACATCGACTTGAGCATTATTGGTCAGAACACCCGACTCATCGGTGCTAACCCCTAGTGGTATCCGGAAGGGACGGCTTTGTCGATCAAAGAAAATCCAGCCATCAAACCCAGGATTTCTAATGTAATAATTTTGCAGCAATTCCCGGATTTTTGATCTATATATGAGGTAATTCCAACGATTACTGTCGAAAGTATACATTGAGCCCCCGATATCAGCCGCTAGAATACCCCGATTATTGCCGCCGCTTTCCGCCTTATAGCTGTCCATGATTCCCCTGACATCATTCATCACCTGCATGATGGTATCGGGTATCTTCATCGTAGAAATATTGGACGTCAGAATGACATCCAGTGCGTCCCGGACCTCCTTGGAATAGAGTTGTGAGTAACTTGGAAATTTCTGCCATTGCCGCAATGTCAAGGATGAAACATGACCATAGTTTTCCAGCCAGATTCTCTCCTGATCAAGATTTTCCGAAACATGTTTATGCTCAACCCATGATGTGATATTACGGGCTGCCGCCTGCAAAGTATCGAGCGTTTTAGGTCTGATATATTTGGCCCCCTCGATTTCTCTTAGACTTTCCCCCAGAATATGCAATGGCTTGAATCCATCTCCGACGATATTATAAACACCATAGTTTTTGGTTTGCAGTTCGAGTAACTGGGGGTCATCAGGATTATCATTAAACTCAATGTAATCGGCGATTATCTCCGCAGGAAGATTCAGGTTGTTTCGGGCTTCATCATCATTAAAAAGCGGACCCAATTCATTGTTCCTACTGGCATGGAGCAAGGCCAGTAATTCTATGGTTCTCATGTAAACATGGTCCTGAGTCTGGGCTAACTCAAGCTTTGGAATCAGGTAATGGGTGCGAATAGCCTTGTCAATATTGCGCCGTATAATGTTGGCTTGCTCGGGATAATAGGAGAGCTGAAACATTCCATTCGTATGGAGCGAGACCTTACTGCCATAGTTTGGATACAACTCCCTGAAGACAGGGTGTACCTTGCTTGAATAATTTTCTGGCAGGATGGCAGGCATCCCGCGAATCAGATCGGCGGCCTGGATGAGGGCCATGCGCTCTCTGACAAACCCATAAATCTGCCATGATATAGATAGCACCGCCACTAGCGATGCCCATTTCAAATGTTTGTTGGAAAAATCCCAGCTAGCGGTCCGTTTGATGGGGGAATGCAGGAATGGATTATTCCGATGCAGTTGGATCTGTTGATCAGAGTTGCCATCGGCAACCAGGCATACTCGCTCAAGAGAAGTATCTTCCAGGCCATTCCTCAGACAGCCTGTATCGATAAGATTCTGCAATGTCCCCAAGGTCTGATTGGCGCTACCAAGAAATTTCAGTATCCGGGAAAATTCGCTGGTTTCGCAACGGATGAGAATATTCGATACGAATTGAAGATAAGTCTCCAGCCCTTCCGAAAAACGCGCAACCGGTCTTGCTTTCTCCATCGAGACCTGGAAGTCCATGCCATGCTCAAGGGAAAAGCGATGGAATTCTGAAAAACCTTCGATCAGATCCATGTGGGTCAGGACGAGGGAAAACTCGACTGGGGTTTCGTTAATCTCGGAAAAAAGGGCAAGTTTACCCATCAGTGCATCGCCAATCCGGACCTGATGTTCCGAATCTCCATAAATCATTGCATGGGCATCCAATGCCAGCACCAGCTTCGCATTGTGTGGCAACTTGCGCCACAGGTTGAGGAGCGCATCTACATGATCCCTGGAACCCACATGAAGGAAACTGGCTGACAACTCTATGATCACGGCTTCATTGCCAAGATATACCTGCATCAAGCCATCTTGATCATAGCTCGGGTGATCCCTGAGTTGCTGTGTATCCGAATATGCGCAATTTCTGATCAAGGTGGACTTGCCTGCCCTGTCATCCCCCATGACGAGATAGATCGGGTAGTAGCTGACATAGCGACGGAGTCCCTTGGGTATATCTCTTTTGAATTCACGCCAGATATTAATGAGGCAATCGGGTGGGATTTCCGGTTGACGCCTGAATTCCCGCCAAACACCCAGCATCCAGGCACCATAGCGTTTCCAAGCCCACCAACCGATGAGTCCGAGAACAAGGATTGCCAGAAGTGCAAGGAGCAGAACTTCCCAATGCGCCACAATCCAGGGCAAAAATGAACTGATGGCAGCCATCACGCTCCGGTCATCCTTTCGACCTTGCAATCAAATTCAAACGACATCGAAAATGAGTTCATCCCCTTCTTCGCTCATATCCACTTTAACTGTCTGGTTTTCGGATATTTCATTCCGCAGAAACATTTCGGACAGGGCGTCCTGAATACGAGTCTGGATCACACGCCTCAACGGCCGGGCCCCATAGAGTGGATTAAAGCCCCAGGCAGCCAGTTTTTCCCGGGCTTCATCCGTCAACTCAAGCGTAATGTTTCGTTCCTCCAGGCGGCGTACCAGTCGCCGCAACTGAATGTCCACGATAGGACGCATTGCTTCATGTCCCAGTTGCCGGAATATGAGGACATCATCCAGCCGGTTCAGAAATTCCGGACGAAAATGCCCCCGCACGACCTCCATGATCTGCGACTGCATGGCCCGATTTTCTTCTTCGGTCTCGACCGACTGAATGTACTCCGATCCCAGATTTGAGGTCATCAGGATCACCGTGTTGGTGAAGTTGACTGTCCGCCCCTGTGAATCCGTCAGGCGACCATCGTCCAGCATCTGTAGAAACAGATTGAAGACATCGGCATGCGCCTTTTCCACCTCATCGAACAGCAGGACACAGTAGGGCTTGTGTCTGACACGATTGGTCAACAAACCGCCCTCTTCGAAACCTACATATCCCGGGGGTGCTCCGGTCAGCCGTGAGACGGAATGCTTCTCCATGTACTCGCTCATGTCGAAACGGACCAGCGAGGCCTCATCTGAGAACAGAAATTCCGCCAGGGCTTTTGCGAGTTCGGTCTTGCCGACCCCACTGGGGCCCAATGTCAGAAATGAACCCAGCGGGCGCTTTTCATCCTGCATGTCGGCCTTGGCCCGGCGGATGGCCTTGGCGATAGTTTTGACAGCCTCATCCTGACCGACCACGCGCTCCCGAAGCCCATCCTCTAGCTGCAGCAGCCTGTCCCGCTCCGAATCCATCAACTTGCTGACGGGAATCCCCGTGATTCGGGAGACGGTATCGGCAATATCTTCAGGTCTGACCATGCTTTGCACCGTCTCTTGTTCGATCTGCTCGGGATGTCCGAAATCAGCCAGTATTTTCCGGGCATTGGGGATGATCTTGTGTTCAAGTTCCGCCACCCGGGCAAATTCCTCCTGGGCGATTTTTTCTTCAAGTTCACGCTTGGCGGATTCCAGAATGCGGTAGGCTTCCCTCACTTCCTCCATGCTCTGCTGGTTTCGCTCCCATTCCTCGGTGAGCGCCTTGCTGCGGAGTTTAAGCTGCTCAAGTTCCTGGTTCAGCGCATC
>CAITZA010000072.1 GCA_903896745.1 uncultured Desulfomonile sp.
AGAAAGAGGGAGAGATCTCATTCTGAGAGTTTCGGAAAAAAGCACTTTTCCCGGGGCGTTTTCAGCCATTCTCACTACCTCTGACAAAAGTTTCTGGGTGCGCTAACGGAGCGCATTTGCTGCAAAAACAAGTTTATCATCGCCTGCCTTGTCTATCAATACGAAAGACTGCATCTTCACTTGGGACAAGCAAATGCTTTCTGGAAAAGTGACGTGCAGGCGCTGTCGGAAAACAGAATTCTGATAGTAGTCCGGCACATCGCTGACAGCATAATTGAAACACGTAAGTTTCCTGTCAAACGGGAAAACCGTCGATACGGCATCGGCACATACACCAGGGATGTTTCCCAAAAGTTTAGCCGGAATGAATCCGAAAGCGAAGACAGTTTACAGTAGACAACCGTTGATGTGAAAAGCCATGCTGGAGCAAAGTAGATCAGTTATTTTTTCAGCGCCTTTCTAATAACTTCTAAAACCTCAACGATTGTAAATGGTTTGCGCAGGACTGCTTCTGCGCCCGAATTCAACGATTCCTTGACCGCCTCATCATCCAGAAAAGCGCTAATTATAACTATTTTTAATGACGGATTTAGAATCAGGAGTTTTTCAAGACATTGAGCCCCACCCATTTCTGGCATGATCAAGTCCAGCAAAACTAGCGATATTTCGCCTCTGTTCTGTTTATAAATCTCCAGCGCCTCTTTACCGTTGTTTGAAACAAGCGCCTTGTATCCATATTTCTGTAGAATGTTTTGACAGAGCTCCAGAACTGCGAAGTCATCATCAGCCAGGAGAATAGTCTCGGTTCCCCTCAGCTCAAACTTGTTGACTTTATGGCCCACGATTTCAATATTGGAATCGATGGCCCGGAAATAAACATTGAAAGTTGTTCCAACACCCGGTTTACTATCACAGACTACAAAACCACTGTGTTGCTCTACGATACCATGAACCACAGCTAAACCTAGCCCAGTGCCTTTTCCAGGCGTCTTGGTTGTAAAAAACGGCTCAAATATGTGCGAAAGGGTTGTATCATCCATCCCCGTTCCGGTATCACTAACCGTCAGTAGCACATAGGAACCCGGATGGGCCATTGGAAGCAATTTGGAATCACCTTCGTCCAGAAAGGTGTTGGCTGTCTCAAACCTTAGCTTGCCACCTCCCGGCATTGCATCCCGAGCGTTGATGGCAAGATTCATTATCAATTGATCAATCTGAGTAGGATCGGCATATATTCTGGGGAGGGCCTTAGGCAACGAAAAGCTAATGTCTATATTCCGGGGAATCATTCGTTCAAGAATTTTGCCTAAATCGGAAATTAGACAATTCAGGTCAAGTGGTTGTGGGTTGAAATCACTTTTTCTGCTAAAGGTGAGCAGTCTGCGGACAAGCGCAGCGCCTCTAGTTGCTACCTCATTTATTTTTAAGACATCTACACTAAAAGCTTCAGGCAACGTCTCATCTTCACAGATCAGTTCCAGGTATCCAATGATGACCTGCAAAATGTTGTTGAAGTCGTGAGCAATCCCTCCAGCGAGCGTTCCTACAGCCTCCATTTTCTGAGCCTGAAGAAGTTGTTTCTGGAGCTCAAGCTGTTTTGTCACATCGTGTTTTACAGCGACGTAGTTTGTAAGGTTTCCTGATTCATCATAAACCGGAGATATGTTGTTCTGTTCATGGTATTCAGTCCCATCCTTTTTTTTGTTAACAAATCTCCCGGACCAGACTTTTCGGGATTTGATTGTCTCCCACATATCTGTGACAAAATCCCTATTTTTGTGGCCGCTTTGGAATATATCGACCCTTTTCCCGATCAATTCGGAGCTACTGTATCCGCTTATTCTCTCTTCAGCCGGATTGACATATTGTATTATCCCCTCTGTATCAGTAATGACAATCCCCTCCGATACCTGTTCAATAACTTTTAGCAGACGTTGTCGCTGTTGCTCAACTCGATTGCGCTCGGTAATATCTAGCGCGGTTGACAAAAGCAATTTGCGACCCGAGGTTTCCATCAATTCACCGCTATAGAGCAATTCTATTTCTTTCTTGTCCTTGGTGTGAGTTTTGAGGTCCATGCCTCTGACACTTCCGTGGGCCTTAAACTCTCCAACCAGGCGAATTCGTTCTTCCGGGGTCAACCAGCCTACTTCAATCGAAGTTTTTCCGATACACTCCTCACGGGAAAAACCGGACGACTCGCAAAATGCGTCATTAACGTCCAAGAGAGTGGCGTCATCAGCATTGCTTATAGTCATGAGGGCGGGGGCGCAATGAAAGACTTTCGAAAACTTTTCCTCACTTCGCCGCAGTTCTTCTTCGAACCGCTTGCGCTCAGTAATATCACGATTGCTGACTCGGCGTCCCAAGCATTTGCCAGAGTCATCAAAAACCGCCTGACATCGGTGTTCAATCCAGCGCTCAGCTCCTGAGCGGTCAACAATACGAAAGTCAACAGTATGTGGGGCGCGACAATCAATTATCCCGCAGTGATCGCCTACAGTAGATATGTCCTCATGATGAATTATCTTTAAGAGCAGATCTGGATCATTTGTAAACTCGTATGCGTTGTACCCTGTAATGCGTTCACATGACGGCGCCATATAGGGAATGCTGCCGTCAGGCGATATCCAGTACTCCCAGTCATAGGTAAAGTTGGCGACTGTACGATACTTAAGTTCACTATCACAGAGTTCAGCCGTTTGTTCTTTCACCATCTGTTCCAGAAGATCGCGATAGCGCTGTAACTCCAACTCTGCAAATTTCCGGTCTGTAATGTCCAGATGGGTTCCCGTCATACGAATTGGTTTACCGGCTTCATCCCATTCGGTCACCTTGCCACGATCAAGTATCCAGACCCAATGCCCATCTTTATGCTTCATTCTTGTTTCGCATTCGTAAGCCTGAGTTTCGCCGGCAAAATGTTTTTCAACCAATTCATGCGATTTCTGAAGATCCTCAGGGTGCGCAAATTTGAACCAGGTGTTAATATCTATCGGCGCCAACTCCTCCAAAGTATAACCAATGATTTGCGCCCATCGTTCATTAAAAATAGTTTGGCCAGTCTGCACCCTCCAATCCCACAGGCCTACCCCTGAGCCTTCAATTGCAAGAGCCAACTGCTCCTGGCTTTCTCGAAGCCGTTTCTCCGTCCTCTTGAGCCTCATCATGGACTCAATGCGAGCAACAAGTTCGCGATTCGAAACAGGCCGGGCAATATAGCCATCCGCGCCGATTTCCAATCCCCAAGTCTGACACTCCTGGTTTGTTCTTATGCTCGAAATCAATACAACATAGGTGTCCGATGAATTGAAATCCGCCTTGATACGCTGACAGACCTCGTCTCCATTTATATCGGGAAGCATTACATCAAGCAGCGCCATATCCGGCCTGAGTTCCTTGACCAAACGCAAAGCGTCCATTCCCGTGGCCGCCTGAATGGTTTCATAGCCCGCGCTATTGAGGATTCTACACGTGCTACGTAGTACGGCAGGGTTATCATCTACCACGAGTATGCAAGTCTTTTCGTTCATTTCCCTCGCCTTTGGGCTACTTTCATTACAACCCGTCATTGAAACAAATTCTCATCACCACCGAATAACTCCCAGCACACGATATCTTAAACCATGTAAGCCAAATGAATTTGGTTTCCAACAACTGATACGCTATCCCTGTCGATGCCCCTTAACTCTGTAGAGAATTTTTTGTTGAGCCCTAAGAGACGTCAAATCTAACCACTCTTCCACGTTAGTGACGTTCTCCAATTCCATGAGTTCAGAAGGTGATACCATATCTGGTCAAGCCATAATAGACCCTTCATCATTTAGGATCGATCTGACATGGTTAACTAGTTGAGCCATGTTGAACGGCTTGCGAAGAAAACCTTTGACGAATGGTTGAATCTCGGCCTGAAACTCCTCGCTGGGAGAATAACCGGTTACGATCAGTACACTAACTGACGGGCAAATTCTTCTCATTGCCATGAGGCAGTCTTTGCCGGACATTTTTGGCATAAGAAGGTCCAGAACCACCAGAGATATTTCTTTGCTTCTCGTTTTATAGATATTAAGAGCCTCTTGACCATCCCGCGACACAATGACTTGATAGCCGGCTGATACAAGAGCAATTTTCACTAATTCCGCCACCGAACTATTGTCTTCGACAACCAGTATTGTGTCTGTTTTTAAGGGTTTCATAGCAGGAACATTCATTCGGTTTATGCATTTTGGGGTTTCAATCGCAGGGAAAAAAATCCTGAATTCCGTTCCTTTGCCAGGTTCACTTTCACAGACTATGTGACCTCCATGTTTTTGAACGAGACCTCTAACTACTGAAAGTCCCAACCCGGTTCCACGAACTGCCCCCCTTTGCTTGGTGGAAAAGAACGGATCAAATATCCTTTCCAGGAAATCCCTAGCCATGCCTCGGCCAGTATCTGCAAACGAGAGCATCACATACTCACCAGTTCTCGCTCCCGGGTTAACCTTGCAGTAATCTGCGTCAAATGAAACGTTTCTGGTTTTGACCCTAATACGCCCGCCATCCGGCATGGCCTCTGACGAGTTAATAGCCAGGTTGACTAAAATCTGATCCACTTGATTAGTGTCCGCATGAACAAAAACGGGCTGGGAACAAAAGTCAAACTCTGTTTCAATCAAGGGAGAAAGGGTACTGGATATTATTTTGAAGGAATCCATGATCTGATGATTGAGATCAAAGTCTTCTGGTGAGCCAGGAGATTCCTGGCCGAAGGCCAAAAGTTTCCTAACCAGTTCTGCCCCTTCTTCTCCAGTTTTGATGATGGTATTTAGCTCCCTGACGCCTGGCTCACCCTCCTTCCTGCTATACAGGAGAATCTCGCTATATCCAATGATCGCCTGAAGCATGTTGTTGAAGTCGTG
>CAITZA010000073.1 GCA_903896745.1 uncultured Desulfomonile sp.
AAACACTGATCACAGGAATTATGATGAACAAGACAGCCATCTTTACATCGTACGCATGGATTTTCTTGCCAAGATATTCTGGCGTTCGGCCAATCATCAACCCTGCAAGGAAGACTGCAAGCACAACAAAAACCAGCATTCCGTAAAGGCCTGACCCTACCCCGCCGAATATTACCTCTCCCATCTGAATGTTAAGCAACGGAACCAAACCTCCGATGGGTGTAAACGAATCATGCATCGAATTCACGGCGCCACATGAAGCGGCGGTAGTCACAACGGCAAACAGGCATGAATTGAAGGTTCCAAAACGTGTTTCCTTACCCTCCATATTTCCTTGGTGACCGTCCACGCCCAACTGGTTCATACGAGGATTACCGTGAGATTCAGCCCAGACGCAGACCATAGTTCCTATAACAAGCAGCAGAAGCATGGCGCTCCACACAGACCACCCGTGCCATTGGTTCTTTACCATCCTTCCAAGGTAATAGGTCAACCCGCTCGGTATCATCAGGATCACAAGCATCTGAACAAAATTGGATAATGGAGTGGGGTTTTCAAACGGATGGGATGCGTTGGCGTTCATGAATCCGCCGCCGTTAGTTCCCAGAAGCTTTATGGCGACTTGCGAGGCCACAGGTCCCTGACTAATAATTTGACGGCTTACCAGATTGTTTTCATTAGGCAAGTTTAACTTACTCTGATCTTCTGAGCCGGGTGTTGAATTTGCGGTGTGGACATCTATGGATGGGAAATCTACCACCTGCGCCGCAACATAAGGCCTGAAATTCTGGATTACACCTTGAGATAACAGAAAAACTGAAATAACCATACTGATGGGGATAAGAAGGTACAAATTGACACGTATAATATCAACCCAGAAGTTACCTATTGTTTTTGTGGGGGGCCTGGCAATTCCCCTGACAAAAGCGGCGGCTACTGAAATCCCAACAGCAGCCGACATAAAATTGTGAAACGTAAGTCCAACCATCTGCGAAAAATAGGACAGGTCACTCTCTCCGACATAACTCTGCCAATTGGTGTTTGTGACAAAACTGACCGCTACGTTGAATCCGGAATGTTCCGAGAGAGGGCCCAACCCCTGGGGGTTAAAGGGCAAGATGCGTTGCAAACGCAAGGTCACATACGTGAATAATGCCCCCACAAAACTGAAACAGAACAATGACATGCTGTAATGTTTCCAGTCCTGCTCCTTGCAAGGGTCAATTCCAGCGGCCCTGTACAAAAATCTCTCAAGCGGCTGTATCAGACCATCCAGAAAGGTTTTTGCACGGGGATCAAAGACGCTGTGAAGGTATATTCCCACAGGCTTGGTAACAAGAACCAGACTCAGCACAAATAACGCAAACTGAAGGATTTCGTTCTGCTTCATATTTTTCTGCCGCAGTCTCGATCAAAACTTCTCCGGACAAAGGATCACAACCAATAGATAGATTACCAAAACCACACCAACGAATCCCGGGATAGCCTCTGACATGGCAAGAATCCTCTCATTCGGTCAAACTGTGAAACCAGATTTGGCTAACTTCAACTCTACATATTCGGTATAAAATCCATTCTCCAGTCATTTACCGCATAATCAGCAGTAATTGGAAAAGCTGAGCCCCGCTGGGGTCAACGAACCGGAAAAACAAGACACCGGCCTGATTATTTTCGGATTTCTGGCATCATTAGGTTCATTTTCACCAGCCAATTGTGAACAGGATGCATGTCTTTGAATTTTTCAAAACAGAAGTTCACGAGTTCAGGCGATTCGAGGAAATCCGCAGCCGACATTTCACATGAGGCTGTCAGGCCTCCAAAAAGTAAGAGTTTCGCATTAGCGTGACTTTTGTCAAAACCCCTTGGAACCTGCTTGTATTTCTGGATTCCTATCTCATATCCACTTTTGGAGGCAATGCTCTTAACCGCTTTGGCAAGCTCCTTTCCGAGAACAGGGTCCACCACACAGTTTCTGTACAAGGCTAGAATATCTTTTGAGAAGCAGTGGTTGCCAACCCCGAGCATTATTGTTGGCGGTTCGAGATGAAAATAGTAGCCTGGACAGTCCATTTTAGCCAGACGACCCTCCCAGAAGAAGATGCCGAGATGAGTCTTGTAGGGGGTCTTGTCATGGCTGAAGCGAGTGTCTCTGAAAGGCCTGAAAATTGACCGGTTAACCCTCGGATCCGCAATGATGTCAGGTGATATTTTTTTCAGGGCCATGCCCATGTCATGAACAAAAAGCCTTGCCGGCGCCATGACATCCTTCTCAAAATCTTCCCGATGTTCATCAAACCACGTTTTTGTGTTGTTTTGTCTCAACTGCTCGTAGAACTTCAAGCATCCTGGTGGAAAACCATTGAATACAGATTCAGACATTGGATCAAGCTTCCTTCCATATTCAGGCGTTGGAATAAATCCTGATAAATATTCAAAACAAACCGGTTCTTGATCAGGCCCTGCCGTTCAACCGCTTGAGAAAGCCTTTCACATCAGTATATGACCTCTCAGCATATCCGCTGTTGCGAACTTTGTTCTCCGGCACGATAGTGACATATGATCCGGCGCTGACCTGAAATGCCTGGCGTTGAAAAGATAACACTCTGTTTCAACATCATTTTTCTAGATTACTTTAAAACCCGGTGAAGGGCAAGACAACATGGTGTAGCTGATTGCCGGCGTGATCAATTTTATTAGGATTCTCGATCAACAAACCACATAATGAGGAGGTAAGTCTGTGAATGCTCTAACATTGGTTTTCGTGGCCTTAATGGTTTTTGTGCTGGCCTACAGATTCTATGGCCTGTTCATTGCCAAGAAAGTTCTGGCGATTGACCCGTCAAAACCTACGCCGGCGGTTACCATGGAAGATGGGCATGATTACCATGCTACAAACAAGTATGTTCTTTTTGGCCATCATTTTGCAGCAATAGCTGCCGCCGGCCCGTTGTTGGGCCCGGTTTTGGCGGCTCAATTCGGGTTCCTTCCCGGCGCTTTGTGGATTATAATCGGAGCTGTGGTAGCCGGCGCGGTTCATGACATGGTAGTGCTGTTCGCTTCGGTTCGTTACAAAGGCCAGAGCCTATCCATTATCGCCAAGACAGAGATTGGGGCCAGAGCGGGTGGAGTAGCCTCTATCGCCATATTGTTCATACTTATCCTGACCCTAGCCGGTTTGTCCATCGCTGTGGTAAACGCCATGTTCCACAGTCCGTGGGGCGCATATACGGTTTTTTGCACAATACCGATTGCGATCATCATGGGCATTTATATGCATGTGATAAAGCCGGGTGATGTGCGCGGAGGAAGTTTCATTGGCGCTATCATGCTTTTCCTGGCGGTAGTCACGGGCCCATACGTTGCAGAGAATCCTACCCTGGCGTCATTTTTTACTCTTTCAAAACCGACGCTATCAATCTTCATTCCGATCTACGGATTCGTAGCGTCGGCCCTTCCTGTCTGGCTGTTGTTATGTCCTAGAGATTATCTGTCAACCTACCTGAAATTGGGAACAATAGGGATGCTGGCGGTTGGAATCTTTGTCGTCAGGCCAGAACTTCAGATGGCGCCCCTTACAAAGTACATACACGGTGGTGGCCCGATAGTTCCCGGCTCGGTGTATCCTTTTCTTTTTATCACGATAGCCTGTGGCGCGTTGTCAGGTTTTCACGCAATCATTGGCACCGGCACCACTCCAAAGATGATATCGAGCGAGCGTGATATCCCGTTTGTAGGTTATGGAGCAATGCTTGCAGAAGGCTTTGTAGCGATTATGGCGCTTGTCGCTGCGTGTGTGCTTGTTCCTGCGGACTATTTCGCCATTAACTCAGCCCCGGCTGTCTTTGAGAAACTGGGCATGACCACAGTACATCTTCCAAATCTGTCCCAGGCCGTAGGAGAACAATTGCAGGGTCGTCCTGGCGGAGCTGTTTCACTAGCCGTCGGCATGGCGTACATCTTTTCGTCAGTGCCATACATGGAAGGCCTCATGGCCTATTGGTATCACTTCGCGATAATGTTCGAGGCCGTATTTATCCTGACCGCAGTTGACACCGGCACGAGAGTGGGAAGATACCTGCTTCAGGAAATGATCGGCACGTTCATCCCCAAGTTCAACGAAAAGAAATGGGTTCCAGGAATTGTGCTGACGAGCTTTCTTTTTACGCTATCTTGGGGATACCTTGTTTATACAGGCGACATTGCCACAATATGGCCGCTTTTTGGGATGAGTAACCAGTTGTTGGCCACATGCGGCCTAATAATAGGAACTACAATGATCCTGAGAATGGGTAAACAAAAATATGCATGGATCACAGCCATTCCTGGCCTGTTTATGGTTCCTGTCACGTTATCGGCCGGTTACCTCAATATAGTGAACAACTTTTGGCCGAAGGGTCTCTACCTGCTTGTTACACTGTCCGCAGTGCTCATGGTTCTCATGAGTGGGGTCTTTGTTGAAGCATTCAGAACTTGGTATGCTCTCTTGACAGATCCGTCGTCACAATTGACGGAAGCTCAACTGGAAGAAAAATTCAACGCAGTTTCCTCATAGACCCCCCTATAACTTTTTGCAATCAACTTTTTTCGGTCAGCCCAAAGCCTTGACGCTTTGGCTGGCCGCCCACGGCTATCAGGCGCCTCAAAAAAGTTTACTCCTTGATATTGTTTTAAATAACAGTTAGCATCCGGACACAGGCTTTATTGGATCGGAGATACCTGACTCCATTCAACACCTGGAAAAAACTGGCTGCCAGGATGTGTTGGGAATGACCATATTTTTTTCGCTGTTACAGACGATGGCGGTTTTTCTGGTAGTTGGATACCTGTATTGCAAGTCGCCGTGGTTCCGACCTTTGACCAACGACCATCTTAGTGTTAAGGACAAGATATATCTTTATTTCTTTTTTTCAGGCCTTTCCATACTCGGAACGTACCTGGGACATCCCGTCCAAGACGCTCTTGCCAATACCAGAGCAATAGGGCCCACTTTAGCCGGAATTATCGGAGGACCTCTCCTAGGAACATCGGTAGGATTTACAGGCGGCTTGCACAGGTTCTTTCAGGGTGGTTTCACCGCTTTTTCCTGTGGACTATCCACGACAGTTGAGGGGCTTATTGGTGGGTTGCTACATCTGTACCTTGTAAGGACGAACAGGCTTCAGGACATATTCAGGCCGGAGGTGGCCTTTTTGACCACAATGGTGGCTGAAATTGCTCAAATGGCGATTATCGTCGCCGTATCCAGACCGCTGTCCGATGCCATTGCCCTCGTAAAAGTAATCGCTTTTCCCATGATTTTAACCAGTTCATGCGGAAGCGCTTTATTCATGAGTATCATCAGGGACCAGCGCGATATGCGCGATAGGGCTGCAGCCGAGTTTC
>CAITZA010000074.1 GCA_903896745.1 uncultured Desulfomonile sp.
CACAGGAGGAACAACTGGAGATTTTACATGTACAATGGTTTGGGCTGTGGCAGTTAAACCTCCGTTATCTATTACCTGCACCACCACAGGGGGATCTGATGACCACAGTTCACTGACAATCGCAAGACGATACACCTATGTTGAAGGCGCTATATTCAAGAATGACTTCTTCCATGGCCTGGAGATTGGAAAAGCAGTGATAAAGGGCCACGGGTCGCATCCCGAAACGCTCGCCCAAAATATTTATAGCATTGCATACCAGTTTTATGAGGACAAGCTTGGACTGTCAAAGTACGTGAATAGTGACGTTGTATTCAAGTTCCTCGACAGATTCCTTCTTGGGGAACTGGAACGAGAACCGAGACTGATGGCAAAACTACATTTTTTATGGAATAACCGAAAAAGAAAAAATACGGAAGCCGACGACGAACAAAAAGTTATTCAACTCATCCGAAAAGAAGCTCACAACATAATCAGGGATGAACCTAACCTGTTAAGATCCATTGGCAACGAAACCATAACCAACTCAGACCTCGATCAGAAATGGTTTGAATTTGTTAACAGGATTTCCAACAGGCTTCTGAAAAATTTCGCCAATCAGATGATAGACAGCATGGCAGGGGCCGATATCCTGAATGTTTTCCAATCCATAGGGTCAGCTGGAGCGCTTTACGCCGTAATGGCCCCATATTTCGTCTCGTATTCCATCTTCTCGCTCGACAGGCAGTTCAGCTCTGAAATGCTCGATCATTTTCAGGCTAACCCTGACAGGTTACTAACCTCAAGGAAGGAATTAAACGTGGCTCACTTCACCGATACCTTCTACGAAGTGAATGGAGTAACAGGGACAATCAAGAAACAGATAGAGGAAGCGAGATCAAAGAACCGTAGGTACACGGTCATAACCTGTGATGAGCGGAATAGCGAGCCGGGGGCGCGGGTGAAAAACTTCAGGCCCATCGGCGTTTACGAACTTTCAGTCTATCCCGAACAAAAATTATTTTACCCACCGTTTCTGGAAATACTTTCTTACTGTTACAAAAAGGAATTCAACCAGATACACGCCGCCACCCCGGGACCGATAGGACTGGCCGCCATGGCAATTGCCAGAATTCTCAAGGTTCCTTTCGTGGGAACCTATCACACCGCCCTGCCGCAATACGCCCAGTACCTAACCGAGGACCCTGCAATTGCCAATATGGTCTGGCGATACATCATCTGGTTCTACGATCAGATGGACACCATATTCGTTCCATCAAGGGCAACAGCCCAGGAACTTGTCGAACATGGCATTTCAAAATCAAGAATCCGCCTCATGCCCAGAGGCGTGGATTCCCGGGAATTTCATCCCGAAAAAAGAAACCCCGGCATGTTGCGTGATGAGTTGGGAATTCCTGAGGGCTTCAAGTTGCTCTATGTCGGAAGGGTGTCAAAGGAAAAAAATCTGAAACTCCTTGAAAATGCCTTTGCAAAACTAGCCGTATTCAAAAAGAACATACAGCTTGTAATAGTTGGAGACGGTCCATACTTCGAAGAAATGCGTAATAACCTGAGGGATTTTCCAGCGTATTTCACCGGATACCTTACCGGTGAAAGATTGAGGAGCGTCTTCGCATCATGCGACCTGTTTGTTTTCCCGAGCGTGACAGACACTTTCGGAAATGTCGTTCTTGAAGCCCAGGCCTCAGGTCTGCCGGTAATAGTTACCGATCAGGGTGGTCCATGCGAAAACATCGTCGATGGAAAAACCGGCTTTATCATAAAGGGAAACAACGAGCAGGAACTGCTCAGATCGATGAACAAAGCAATCTCCAGCCCATCTACCCTGAAAGAAATGGGGATTCTTGCAAGGCGATATGCTGAAAGTCGCTCCCTAAACAAGGCTTTCGACGGCATCTGGAGGTTGTACGAACAGGCGCATGACGAAAAAAACCACGAAACGCGCCAGACCACGGTGAGCATCTTCGACGGCAAATCCGCTGCCAACTTTTAAACAAGGAATATCTTCCCCGGGAATCAACCGGTAAAAGCTAAGGTCCTGTACGGATTCATCCGTAGGGTAGGCTCGGGTCTCGGTCCTGCAGCCTGAAAAATGATTTTCAGGTCTTGGACAGTAACGCCGCCTCACTGTGTCGCAGGCATACCAGGAAACTTTGTGTGGACGCGTGATCCGGGCCCAAAAACTCGACAAGAAATTCGCATGCCCTTCTCTTCCAGAACACTACGGCTGCCCTGTCGAATTCCGAGTCTATGACATGCCACCCCGCCTCAATCAGGTCATCGAGACACTTTTCCTGTGACATGGCCGGCCCTCCTTTGTTACCCGAAGGTTAGAAAACCGACGTCAACAACCCATTAAAAAGCTATAACCCCATTATCTCCATAGACCCAAATATTAACGATGTCAACAAAAAAAATGCCGAAGTTAAAAAAATTACTTACTGAATTACTTTAGCCTGAAAGACCGGTTTATATCTGCTTCGCCTAAGTTGTCTGACAGTCAGGATGTCTTTTTGATCCCGAAAAAAAACAGCGAGCGCGTTTTTTCCAAACCCTGATCTCGCAGTCATTGGGGGCATAGGCAGTTTCTAAAACAAGCGCAAATTTATGCATGATTCGGCCTGTCATTCCGGCTCAAGCGGCGACCGATAAATCCTGGATGCGGGACCGGATCCGGCATGACAAAGCAGGAGTCGCAGTATTGCGCTATTATTCCGGAAAGGCTATGGTAGGGATAGTAATATTCTATGGG
>CAITZA010000075.1 GCA_903896745.1 uncultured Desulfomonile sp.
CATTTTTGGGGGTAGACCTGGAGGTGATACAGGCTGGGGCCAGGGAAATAAGCGATCTCATGGAAAAAATGGTTTATCACATGGATGAGCCACTGGCGGACACCGCATCCATAAACACGATGCTTATTGCAAGGCTCGCCCGGGAAAACGGGATCACCGTCCTGCTTTCAGGAACCGGTGGTGACGATTTGTTTGCCGGCTACGAGAGGCATCTGGCTTTAGAGTTGGAAAAATTCTGGGCCTGGGCGCCCATGTCTCTTCGGAAACTGATGAGCAAGACGGCCATGCTGATGCCGATTTACTCCCCACTCATGAGGAGACTGGCAAAGGTATTCCGGTTCGCTGGGCTTGATCCGGACAAACGGATAGCCGGTTATTTTCATCTGGCGCATCCGGAAATTGAAATGTCAATTTTGAGCAGGGAATCCAGATCGGCATTAAGGGACGAATCCTTTTCACAGCCCCTGATGGAATCTCTAAAAGAGGTCGATGGTTCGACGGACAGGCTCGAGAGCATGCTATATCTGGACGCAAAGCATTATCTAATAGATAACAATCTCCTCTATACCGACAAGATGACCATGGCCCACGGCGTCGAGGCGCGGGTTCCCTTTCTGGATCCTGACCTGGCTTTCATAGCCGCCAACCTTCCGTCTCACATGAAGTTCAACAGGACTACCGGAAAATATATACTAAAAAAAGCGATGACGGCTGATCTGCCGATGGAGATCATAGAAAGACCCAAGACCGGTTTTGGTATTCCCATTAGAAGGTTGATCAAAAATGAGTTAAGGGAGACTTTTTCTGACCTCTTGTCTGAGAAAAGTATTCTATCCAGAGGATTGTTTGATTTCAAAGGCGTTCAGTCTCTCCTGCTGAAGGATTCTGAATCTCGAATTGATGCCGCAAACCTTATCTTCACTATTGGCTGCGTGGAAATGTGGGCAAGACAATTTATCGACACGTCGATGAACACTGCTTAAGGGTGACCCTCAAGTGAACAGGAATTACCTGCGTTATATTTTCAGACGTCTATCCAGTTTCAGGATTGATGATGTGGTTCAACGTCTGAATCTTAAAATCAGGCATGAAAAAATCAAACGCCGGTTCAGGAAATCTCCTGACACTTATACTTTGTCCGGTCTTCTGGAAAGAAGTCGAGACTGGATGGAGTTTCCCGGGAACCGGGAAGAAATTCGAAAAAAGTTCATAGCGTCCAACCTTGAAAACCTTGGATGCCTGAATCTTTGGTCTCAGGAGGTCTGGGACAGGTTCGGTTCAGAATACAAAATTCATTCAGCCATGCTTAAGGAGAGGGGCTCTCTTTTACTCGAGGGCAAGGCGACGATTTTTGGGTGGCGCCAGGTTGACATAGGGCATGACAATATATGGCGGTCATGTTTTGATCAAAATTTCCCTGAAGATCAGTGGCCTGACGATTTTTACTGGACAATTGATTTTGGCGATCGATCGGACAAACCTGGACGGGATGTCAAAATAAACTGGGAAGTTAACAGGTTACAGTTTCTCTTGACCTTGGGGGCCTGTTGGCGATTGACAGGCGATCCAATCTATAGCCGATCCGCCAGATCGATCCTGGATAGCTGGCTGGATTCGGTAATATACCCGTTGGGACCTCAATGGGCCTCAAATCTTGAGGTAGCGCTCAGGTCATTGTCCCTCGTGCGATGTTGCCTTATTTTTATCGATAGTGATGACTGGGATTTTGATTTTCTGTTAAAAGTGATTGCCTCGATCGAATTAAGCCTGGACCATCTGGAGAATGAACTCACTACTCATCATACGCAGGGAAATCACTTATTGGGGGAATCAGCGGCCCTCTGGCAGGTTTCATTATTATGTCCGTTCCTGAAAAGGTCCAGGCGGCGTATTCAAAAGGCTTCCAGAATTCTTGATCAGCTTGTGCCACGATTGATACTCGCTGATGGTGTGTATGCCGAGCAGAGCGCATCGTACGCAAAATTTGTGCTTGAGTTTCTAATCCCGCTGCTATCTGCAAAGTCCGGAACTGACGTTGGGCTTTCGGGCTTGCCCCGGGAACTCATAAGAAAGAGCCTTTACTTTCTAAATACGATTTCTGATGACAATGGGATTCTCCCGATGATAGGCGATTCGGATTCGGGGTCTGCGCTCGGATTTTATATTGATAATTTCTGGGACATCGGTTCACTGCTGGTTTCTGG
>CAITZA010000076.1 GCA_903896745.1 uncultured Desulfomonile sp.
CCTGAATGTCCGGGCCCACAATATCGACAAAACGCACTCCTGGCTTTTCCAGTAATTCCTGAATCAGGAACCCCTGGGTTATGTTGCGGTTTGGCGTCTCTTCCGCCTTGGATATCAGACTGATCAGCTCCAGCTTTTGTTCGAGGCTCATGTTAATTTCGTGAGCCGCCTGCTCCAACTGTAGCTGAGCCGATATGAGCCATTGATCAATCAGGTATCCCTTGGAATACATGAAACCTGCAAAGCCAAAGGCGGTGACAACGATTGCGACAGGCAAGAGCAGGAACACAAGAAATCTTTTTTGTAACGAAAATATCATGGATAAAAAGGCCATATTTCAAACACAGGAAGTTGGATCAATTCAGTCTAACCTGTTAAGACTGAAGATAACTTATCCTAATCACTCGTCGGGCGCAAGTTTTCATCAGGAAAAGCGCAAGTCTGATGTCCGGATTTATACGAATGAAATGTCCGGGTTAGTGTCCTCCATGAGAATTTCTGGCCTTGGACTTGTCGGAGGTGGTCTCTTTCATCTTTAGCATTTTCTTTTTTGGCTGAACATCCTGAAGAGTTATTTCATTAAAGCCGAGAATTTTGGAGTCAGCTTTGGTTTTCATAAATTTCTCGGCTTCGGATCTGTCCTGAAAAGCAGATATTTCGAGTCCCATTTCACCCGAGTCTCCGGAGGCTATCACGAAAAACGCATTCATGGCATCGATAAACTGTTTTTTGTCATTTGCCTTTACGAAGCGGGATTTGATTGACGATTTGGAAATGTTGTATTTTTCAGGATCCAGAAGGTATTTGAAGAAATCGGAATTAGCGTCGAACGCGACAACATTCCCGTCGGCAAAAACAACAGCAGCCGGACTGTTTGGGCCAGATGTTATCTTCATTTCGCAAACAGGACAGGGTTTCGACATGTCAATTTTTGATCCGTCCGGGAGCTCAATGGCATCCGACGCATGAGCCAAGCCGCTTGCAATCAAAATAATTGCAAACATTACGAATCCTGTGGGTACGGCTACTGATGAAGCATATTTTTTCATCCCGGTTCTCCTTTACGATAAATGAAATTCTGGTTTCGTGAATTTTATTTCCTTTACCCAACAGTAAATAGTTGGCGCCACAAATATGGTAATCATGTCAATGGCCATACCGCCAAAGCATGGAATAGCCATGGGGGCCATGACATCAGCCCCTTTTCCCTGTGAGGTCAGGACAGGTATCAGGGCAAGGATTGTGGTGGCGGTTGTCATCAAAGCCGGTCTGACTCGTCTGCTGCCCGCTTCAATAACCGCTCTTCTTATTTCCGGAACTGACCTGAATGAATGACTCCTGAAAACCTGATCAAGATAGGTGGAATAGATTACTCCATCATTGGTCGCAACTCCGAACAGCGCCAGAAAGCCAACCCATACCGCAACGCTCAAATTGTAGGGTCTGACCTGGAAGACATCTCTCATGTTGACACCGAAAAGGCTGAAATCCAGAAACCAGCCCTGGGAATAAAGCCAAAGCATGATGAATCCTCCGGACCATGCCACGAAAATTCCTGAAAAAACATTTAGAGATGTGGGAATGGAGCGGAATTGAAAATATAGCACCAGGAAAATGATCATCAATGCCATTGGTATGACGATTCTAAGAGTTTTTTCAGATCTGATCTGGTTTTCATATGACCCGGCGAAGGAGAATGATGATCCTGGGGCTACTTTTAACGCTCCAGATTCAAATTTACTGTTCAGGAAGTTCTGAGCCGCTATAACGACATCGACTTCTGCGTTTCCAGGACGCTTGTCAAAAAGGACATAACCCGTGAGGAACGTGTCTTCCGACTTGATGCTCATCGGCCCGCGAGAATATTTCAGCGACGCTACCGCGCCTATCGGAACCTGAGTTCCATCTGGATTTGTGATCAGAATTTTTTCGAGCGCTTCAATTGAGTCTCGTAATTCACGTTGATACCGCACCCTGACAGGATACCTTTCCCGTCCTTCGACTGTGGTGGTAATTGCTTTTCCACCAACAGCAATTTCAATAAGATTTTGAACATCCTGAATAGGAAGCCCATAACGGGCTATGGCTTTGCGGTCAATATCAAATTCCAGATAAGGATTTCCGACCAGCCTGTCGGCAATCACAGTTGATGGGTCTATTGCGGGAACTTCTTTTAGCAGGCTTTCGATTTCCAAACCGAGTTGTTCAACATCTGCAATGTTCTTGCCCTTAATCTTGACCCCCATGGCTGCGCGCATGCCGCTCTGAAGCATGACAATCCTGGCCGCTATGGGTTGTAACCTGGGGGCTGAAGTTACACCTGGAAGTTTTGCCGCCTCTGTTATTTCTTTCCAAATATCAGCGGAAGACTTGATATGTGGCCGCCAGTTACGTACAGGTTTCCCGGTGACAGGATCCACCAGACGCTTGCCCGTAGCGGGATCCATTTTATATTCCGGAGCATAATTGATGATTGTTTCAATCATGGAGATAGGGGCTGGATCAAGAGCGCTCTCAACTCTGCCAATTTTACCG
>CAITZA010000077.1 GCA_903896745.1 uncultured Desulfomonile sp.
TATCCTCTGGATCAGACCTTCTGCTGGACATCATCTTTAGTGGTGGCCTTGAGGGGGCGACTATGAAACAGTCTGGGTCAGGCGCTCACCTCTATATTGCGGTCCAAAAAATGGTACCCCCAACCCCCAATGACTACAGAGACGGGGTCGCTCTGGCCACATTCTCTCATCAACGAATGCTGCCGGGCGTGAAATTACTCAACTATATTGGCGCCATCATCGCTCACCAGACCGTTGTGCCATCGAGCAACGCTTACGATACACTCTTTCTGTGTCCCGAAGACAAGGATACCGTTCTCGAAGGATCTACATTCACAATCTTTTTTGTTAGACCCTCAGGAGAAATTGTCACTCCGCCTCTCGATGGCAGAATTCTCGAAAGCGTTACTCGCAAAGTCATCTTTGAATTGCTGGGGCCCCTAAATGAGTTTTCACTTAAGGAAGGCTACATAAAATTCAGTGAAATAGCAAATTTCTCGGAGTGTTTCATGGCATCAACCACTAGAAACATTCTTCCTGTCAACAGGCTCGATGATCATTTGATTGCAGATGGCAGGCCAGGTAAGGTCACTAAACGGGCCATGCAGGTTCTTCAAAATTATGTCGATAATTACTGATAGATGAAGTTTCTGATAGTGAACTATTGGCAGTACGCCGGAAAATTTCAGACGCTGCATAAAATAGATTATATCGTGTAGTTATACGTTTAGTTTGTTTGTATCAGGTCACACATAATTTCGCTTGACAGAAGCCTTGCTCGCATCCTATTTTTAATCCGGAGATTAATAGCCTTCCCCCGTTTTATTGACCATTTCTTATAACCGTGAGAGGCATTTTTTTCGACCGACTCATATCAGGAGGTGTCATAGTGAGCGTTCCAAATAGTATAAAGACTTGGCAGATGGTTAGCGGACCAGTCTTTGACAAAGAGACCAAAAAGATTACCGGACCGGGAGTTCTCGAGCAGAAAGAAATTCCAGTACCCGAACTTGCGGCAGGAGATGTTCTTGTCAAGATAGCGGGATGTGGAGTCTGCCATACAGACATGTCATATTTTTATGATGGTGTGCCTACCGTTACGAAGCCTCCTCTAACTCTGGGTCATGAGATTTCCGGAGAAGTTGTGGCTGCGGGCCCAGGCTCTGAATCATGGATCGGGAAAAACGTCATAGTGCCTGCGGTTATGCCGTGCAACAAATGCAATATATGTGCGAAGGGCCGCAACAACCGTTGTCTGGTTCAGAAAATGCCGGGAAATTCACTAGGCATATACGGTGGATTTTCTAGTCATATTCCTGTCCCTGCGGAAGACCTTTGTGTAATCGAAGACCTACAGGGAAGGCCCCTTGAGAATTATGCGGTAGTAGCGGATGCTGGGACAACTCCATATCAGGCGGCCATGAGAGCTGAGTTGGCGCCGAATGATCCAGTTTTGATCGTGGGAATCACAGGCGGTGTTGGGGTTTATATGGCCCAGGTGGCCAAGGCTTTTGGAGCAGGCCCTGTTGTAGGTATGGCCAGACATGAGGAAAAACTCAAACGCGCGCTGGAGTTGGGCGCAGACTATGTGATCAATACCAAAGACAAGGATTTCAAGGCCATTCAGGAAGAATTCAAGGCCATAGCCAAGCAA
>CAITZA010000078.1 GCA_903896745.1 uncultured Desulfomonile sp.
GCAATACTCATGCGCCAATATTCACTAATCACTTCCGCAAGGTAAATAAATCCTGAAAACCGTTCCATGGTTCAACTCTGTTTTATAGTCTATTTGACCACCGTGCGTCTCGATTATGCTTCTAGCCACCGAAAGCCCCAGGCCGGTTCCCCTTACAGATCCCCTTTCCTTTGTGGAAAAGAACGGATCGAACATCCTCCTCACAGTCTCTTCGTCCATTCCCCTACCGCTGTCGGCAACGGAGATCATGACATAGGGGCCCTTATTTAAACGTGAAGGATGCAAAATGCCCTCGCTATCGATAACGATTTTCTTTTCTTCAATCTTTATTGTCCCGCCATCGGGCATGGCTTCCGAGGCGTTTATCGCAAAATTGAGAAGGCACTGTAACAGTTGATTTGGGTCAGCTTGAATTTCGTGAGCGTCGCCCTCAATGCTAACATCAATGACATACTGATCAGGAATGGCCCCTGTTAGAACCGACTTCAATTCCCGGATAAGATGCCCAATTCTTACAGTGCCCCTACTACGGCTTGGGGCCTGCTTTCCAAAAAGGAGAAGCTTGTTGACAAGATCCGCCTGTTCGTTTGCCAACCCAATTATGGTCTTCAGCTTTTCACGCGCCGATCCGGTCTGTGAATTTTCAAGCATAAGTAGCTCGGAAAAACCAAGGATTCCCTGAAGAATATTGTTGAAGTCGTGAGCTAGACCTCCAACCAGAGTCCCGATTGCCTGCATCTTGGAATATTGCAGGAGCTGGTTGTCAAGGGTTTCCCTCTCATGCTCAAAACGCTTTCTCTCAGTAATATCAAGATGGGTCCCTGTCATTCTGAGCGGGTTCCCGTTTGCGTCCCACTGGGTAACTTTTCCCCTGTCTAGAACCCACACCCAGTGTCCATTCTTGTGCTTCATTCTCGCTTCACATTCATACTCGTCCAAGGCGCCAAAAAAATGTTTCTGAATTTTCTGGGATGATTGAAAAAGATCGTCCGGGTGACAAAGATTCATCCACGTATCAATACTTAATGGTGTCAGTTCCTCCAACGTATAACCGATTATCTGCGCCCAGCGTTCATTCAAAGTTACTTCACCCGTAGGGATTGTCCAGTCCCACAACCCCAGACCGGACCCTTCTATGGCAAGACTGAGCTTTTCCTGACTAAGTTCCAGCACCCTGATCAACTGAATCTTCTCTGTGATATCCGTAATTATCGTATGAAAAGCCTCGTCAGAATCGTTTTCCATGGCCATGCTCTGTAATTGTGCGTCAAACACTGTCCCATCTGTCCGGCGTATCCTGATTTCACAAGTATGCTGACTCATGGACAGAAAAACCTCTTCCTTGTGTAAGAGAAAATTCTCAACATATTCGGGCTCGATAAAATATTCCAGCGACCTTTGAACGAGGTCTTTCTGTTTGACTCGAAGCAGACCGGCGGCCCCGCTGTTCGCCGACAGAATAATCCCTTTCCAGTCCAGGATGAGGCATCCTATCGGAGAAAAATCGCATAGCCGAGACCAACCCATCTGCGCCTCGGGTCCATTCAGTTCCGGAATATTGCCTGTCTGGCCTTGAACCATCTCTCCCTCTTTCACGAAAATCTTGTCTCACGCCTGTCACAAAAATAATCGCAATAATAAATGAAAAATCTGATCGAGACTTTTTTCGCCTCGTGTGGATTTTCATTACAGAGAGTCGCTCCTGAAACAGAGGCGCTCTGACTGGATCAATAATCAAAAACGAATCGTCTTTTCGTACGGGAATCAAGAAACTGTTGCGCTACAAACCCTATAAATAAAGCAATTTTGGCGCCAAACCAATACACTTTAAAAAACTTTAAATATTGTTAAGAAATTTAATATGTTACCTGCCACGGAGGCGATTGAACCTGGAACAAACAATCTGGCATTATGAACAAACTGTCATGCTGGCAGGACAATAATATCGAAAAAACGACTTACCTATTGCTTTCATTGCATCAAACATGTCATCATATTATGACAGTTTTGGCCCATGAGTGTCAGTAATCACTACATTACCATTTTTCCGGAGGTGTCTGTAGAGAGCGTCTCTTGAGATGCCGAGACGTTTGGCGGCCTTCGATTTGTTGCCATTACAGCGCAACACCATTTCCCTACATACAGACGCCACAACTTCTGACGTGATGTCATTAAGAGATTTGTGTTCAAAAGC
>CAITZA010000079.1 GCA_903896745.1 uncultured Desulfomonile sp.
ATTGAACTTATCGACAAAATTGCTAACCAGGCCCGGAATATCTTCCTTGCGCTCGCGTAGCGGAGGTATTTCCATGAATATTACATTCAGGCGATAGTAGAGGTCTTCCCTGAATGAGCCGTTCGCCATCGCCGATCTAAGGTCCCTGTTTGTCGCAGCGATGATTCTGGCGTCCGTGGGGATGGTTCGCTCCCCACCTACCCTTTCGAAACATCTTTCCTGGATTACGCGCAGAAGAACCACCTGTGTTTGCGGACTAATCTCGCCGATCTCATCGAGGAATATTGCGCCTCCAGTAGCCTGTTCCAAACGCCCCCTCCTGGATTTTATCGCCCCGGTGAAAGCCCCCTTCTCGTGTCCGAATAATTCCGATTGAAGCAGAGTCTCAGCATAGGCGGCGCAATTAACGACTACGAACGGGCCTTTTTTTCTAAGGCTCTCAGCATGGATGGCCATTGCGACGACTTCCTTGCCCACGCCGGATTCTCCCTGTATGAGCACATTGGAGTCACTTCCGGCTATATCGAGTATAAGATCACAGATCGGTTTCATTTTTGAGGATCGCCCGAGCAGGCCGCTTAAACGGCCGGAACTGTCAAGCGCCTGAGCAAGACGCCGATTCTTTTTCCGTTCCTCTCTCAGGCTTTTGTAAAGCATCCTAATACGAAGCATGGCGTTGATTCTGGCAAGGAGTTCATCCGGTTCGTAGGGCTTGGTTAAATAGTCATCTCCTCCGCTGTTCAATCCCTCAATCTTTTGTTGAAGCGAGTCATGAACCGTAAAGATTATTATTGGAATATATTGAAATTCTGAGTGTGATTTCAGGATTGAGGCAAACTGAAAGCCGTCCATTGATGGCAGATTCACGTCAAGAAGCGCGACATCCGGCAAATTCTCTTCAGACTTTTTCAGAAGTTCAAACGCGTCTTCCGCGGATGTAACCAAGTCAGCCCGAAACCCCGCAGATATAAGTAGTTCGCGCGTAAATGGACCATTGAAAGGATCGTCTTCTACTATTAATATGTGTCCCGATGCGCCTTGCAGATTCATCCGGTTTCTTGATCTATTTCACAAAATGATAGGCAAGACCATGAGCGACCGCAACCTTAGCGCCTTGCGCGTCGGTAACTTCAATATTCCACAGGCTTATTCTTTTTCGGATATCTATTGGGGTAGCTTCTGCAATTAGAGTCTCCCCCGGAGAGACGCCTTTGAAATAATTGATTTTCATCTCGGCTGCGAATGCAGAGTATCCCCGTGAATTGCACGCTATCGCAAAGGCCTGATCCGCAACGGAAAATACGGCCCCTCCGTGCGCCCTGACGGCTGCGTTGCAGAATTCTTCCCTGATAGTAAGTGAGACCCTAGCATAGGAGTCCCGAACTTCATCCACATTAATCCCCAGAAACGTCGCAAAAGGGTCACAGCCTACAGTCTCGGCGGCAAATTTTATGGGATCGTCCACAGTTAGTTTCATGATAAGTTCCCGAAAGATCAGTTATGCCATCTGGTAAATATTCACGGAATTTCTAGACGGATATTTTTTCATGTCAGGATCACCCGGGCAGTGTCACCAAAGTTTTCTCTCCGACTCTTTTGGATTTACCCCGGCCTGTTGCGTCCTGTCTTTTTCATTAAGCTGGGGGTTGCGAGTAAACCTGTTATGTGTTCGGGCTATGTTCAGGAAGTTTCTCAGCAATATTCCGCCATCAGGTCGTGAATTGAGATAGTATTCTGTGTGCGCCTGAACACCGTAGGCAGGTCTTTCCGGATGTCTGATAATCTGATACGGACACATCTTGTTTTCCGCAAGCGCAACAAAGCCCGCCGGGAGTTTCTTTACCTCATCATAATGGCTCTGAACAAGGTTGATAGTTTTTCCCATTCCTAAAAAAAGGGGGTCGGTCTTAACAATGTCTACGTTGTGACGTCCCCGCTCAGTAGGATTGTTCCCGTAGGGAAGACAATCGTCTTCACCTCCCCTAATGGGTCCTACCTTGCCCCCAAAAGCCAGGGCCAAAGCCTGATGCCCACCACAGATGCCAATTACAGGTATGCGCATGTCTTCAATAATTACCCTGAGGGCCGAAAAGAAGTTCTTTAGATCCTCACCGTTTTTCCCACGATATTTGCACCATGGAATACCGTTCGGACTCAAGGCAAGAAAAGCCGGTCGAAGTTTTTCCATATTTTCAACCGTAATATCCGAATATGGAAGCACTATTCCACGACCCTCAGCGCCAAGGCGTTCGAGTGTTTCCTGGACGATCACTGCCTGCTTTGATGAACGTCCGGTAAAAAGGTTAACGACAACCCAAACTGGATTTACATCCTGCAAAGAAGACGTTTTTTGGGTTTCACCGTTGGCAGCCAGGCAAGCCGGTATCGTATCCGTCATTACGGTCAGGGTCAGAATGCAAAAGGTAATTCGTAAGGCTTTGTGCATAATCAGGGGCCTCGGACTATATTATCATGAAAAACTCATAATACAGATGTGATGTATCTGTAACCTAATACTTATTATCCACAATTACCTAACGCTGTCAATACATGGTTTTTTGTTATTATCTATTATTATTGGCAAATAGAATGAGGGATATTTAGACTAGTGAACTTTCGAGCCAGTTGAACAGCTTTTCAGGTGAAACGACCACTGAATCACCATCAATTTTCAACCGGACTATTATCAGCAGGCCACTGCTTGGAGCGGAAACCCTGAAAGGAGACTGTAGGTATTTTTCAGAAAGGTATTCCCCTGGAATTCTGTCGATGGAAATTTTGAGGGCGCCGCCGGTGCTCAGGCGCTTTAGTTCTGAAGCGCCGGTCATTATCCGTGGGATGTTCTCTAAAACCTTGTCCAGGGGAATGATGCTCGTGTGTATTTCGGTCAGGCTGGCTTTTTGGATAAATTCGAGATCGACGGCCTGTGAGACTTCAAATGGTCCTGAGGATGTGCGTCTCAAAGTTTCAAGTCTCGCCCCAACCGCCAATTCCTCACCGAGGTCTCTGGCAATCGCCCTGGCATAGGTTCCCTTTGAGCAGGACATGTCCAGTTGTATGTCGGGCATGCTGAAATCCGTCAATTCGAGTTCAAAAACCTGAACGGCTCTGGGTTTTATTTCCGGGAAAATACCCTTCCTGGCGAGCTTGTAGAGCGGAGCGCCGTCTTTCTTAATGGCTGAGAAATGTGGTGGAATTTGAGTAATTGATCCAAGGAATTTTGGAATGGACTTGAGGATGTCCTGTTTTGTGATATGTGAAACGTCGGAAGTCCGAATTACCTGACCTTCCCTATCGCATGTGTCAGTGGCTTCACCCAGCCTGACTCCCAATATATAGCGTTTCTTTGTTTCATCCAAGTAATCCAGCGCTCGTGAGGCGACACCAACGAGAATGACCAGAAGGCCAGTTGCGGCTGGATCAAGCGTTCCGGTATGCCCAACCTTGAAATTTCCCAAACGTCTCTTAACAATTTTTACAATTTGATGTGATGTATATCCTTCAGGTTTGTCTATCAGTAATATTCCATGCATTCATTCAGTTATTACCAGAAGAGTTTTTTAGTGTCAACACGTCAGGACGTGTTTGGGCCCCATCAGTCTGGCGTTACACGTCAGATAATTTGTGGCAATGTAGGCCAGTATTTTCCCTGTGTGGACAGAACATCCCTGAGTCTCGCCCTGAATGTATAGGGCAATCTGTCCATATCCGGTTCGATCTCAGCTTCCAGCGCTCCCGGGTCATAGGTCGAAAGCGACAGGAGGATTCTCTTGACCGAGTTCCTGAGGGCAGTAACGTTGTATCCACCTTCCAGAGCCAGAACAACCCTGTCAGAGCATAGTTCGGATGCCTTCCTCATCAGGATTTTAATGAGGATTTCATAACCATCCTCCGTGAGATTCATACCACCCAGAGGATCTTTTTCGTGGGCGTCAAATCCGGCTGAAACGAGCACCAGTTCGGGCGAAAAAGCGTCCAGCAGGGGTTCGACAAGCATTCTGAACACCGCGAGGTACTCCATGTCCCCAGCGCCAGAGGCCAACGGGACATTAACCGTGAACCCCTCTCCAGGCCCATGCCCCACTTCCCTGATGCCGCCCGTTCCGGGGTAATGCGGATATTGATGAGTTGATATGAACAGAACACGAGGATCGTCATAGAATGAATTTTGGGTTCCGTTTCCGTGATGGAGGTCCCAGTCAACTATGGCGACACGTTCCATTTTGTGATGGTTGATTGCGTAATGAGCCGCAAGGGCGATGTTGTTGAACAGGCAAAACCCCATTGCTCTGCGTCTTTCAGCGTGATGTCCCGGGGGTCTTACAAAAGCAAACCCGTTGCGGACCCGTGCTTCAACAACAGCATCGATCAAATTGAATAGCCCGCCGGCAGCAGTGGCCGCGGCGTCCCACGAATGTTCGCACGCAGAGGTATCAGGGTCCAGAAAGGTGGTTTCGCAACCGGCGGTTCCGGAGATTTTGTCAACATAACGGGCGTCGTGGTTGAAACACAGTTCCTCACACGATGCCTGTCGAGCCTGTATGGTCGATAGATTGAGCGCCCCTCCGAGCTGGTCTATCATTTGATAAATGACCTCAAGCCTCTCGGGACTCTCAGGGTGATACATCCCCATATCGTGTTTAAGATAAATGTTTTCTCTTACTATTCCGGTAGGCTTCATGGTTGAATGCGCCTTCAATTAGATTTTGCAAAAAATTTAGGGAAGGGAAAGTCCTGTGAAACTGCGATTACGGTTCTATTGGCATGTGAGGTTAACATTGTAAATGTTTGCAGTCAATTTTTTTTACCATTTCCCGAAAAAACATGCCTACGCTATTTGTCAACTATTCCAGCAGTTTATCAATTAGCCTCGATCTTTGATCCAGGAATTATATACCTCGCTGTGTATGTTAATTATTTCAGGAATTCATGATTTTGTATTAAACTGATGCATATTCATTTCACCGTGTCACTATCTAATGAATTCGATTTGGAAACGGCCATTTGCCCGTGGAGGATGATTATGCTGCTTGCTATTGATGTTGGGAACACAAACATTGTTCTTGGGCTGTATGATGGTCCGACACATTATGGCACAAGGCGCATCCGCACCATGGAAGACGCCACCGCAGACGAGTTCTGGCTGATCCTGCGTGATCTTACGGTTATGACAGGCGTTGAACCCAGGGACATAGATGATGTTATAATTGCGTCGGTAGTGCCTCCTTTGCGCACCGCCTTTGAAGAGTTGTGCGAAAAGTTCCTGAACACCGATCCTATATTCATCGGCCCGGGAATTAAGACCGGAATGCCGATACGTTATGACAACCCGAAAGAGGTCGGGGCTGACCGAATAGTTAACGCAGTGGCCGCCTTCGAAAAACACAAGTGTGAGTTGATCGCTGTCGATTTCGGTACAGCAACCACATTTGACTATATCAACAAGCATGGTGAATATGAGGGAGGTTCGATTGCGCCCGGTGTAAAGATATCTGCTGAGGCCCTGTTTCATCGCGCTTCCAAGTTGTTCAGGGTAGAGTTGACAGCTCCGGCAAAGGTGATTGCAAAGGATACCGCATCCGCGATTCAGTCAGGGATTATTTTTGGTTACGCCTCGCTAGTTGACGGGATACTGGCGAGAATGTTTGAGGAGTTGGGTTCCAGGCCTAAGGTCATAGCCACAGGTGGACTTGCTCCTGTGATCGTCTCTGAAACCAGACTGGTTGATGCAATTGAACATGACCTGACTATGGAGGGACTTAGGATTCTGTATGCCAGAAACCGACCAGTCAAGCGTTAGCATAATGTGACCGGATAAAAAAAGCCCCATTTCTCGAAAGGAATGGGGCTTTTTATTTTCAGATTATAAACTGAATATTAGAACAGGCCTTTAACCTTGCCTGTGTCAACATCGACATCGATTCTACGGAAGGCCGGGTTGGAGCTTGTCCCAGGCATGAGTGAAATTGTTCCAGCAACCGGAACTACGAAGCCGGCGCCCTTGTAGGTAAGGATGTCACGAACCGGAAGCACCCAACCCTTGGGGGTTCCCTTTAGGTTCGGATCATGTGACAGACTCAGGTGAGTCTTGACCATGCAGGTTCCGAGTTTGGACAGTTCTGGGTCAGCTTCCATCCTTTTGGCCTTGGCTTCAGCCTCAGGTGTAAATGTAGCGCCATCAGCGCCGTAAACTTCTCTTGCTATAAGGTCGATTCTCTGTCTCAACGGCATGCTGAGATCGTAGAGGAACTTGAACTCGTTCTTCTCTTCGCAAGCGTCAACAACTGCGTCTGCGAATTCCAGCGCGCCGTCACCGCCTCTTAGCCAGTGTTCGGAAACTGCGGCTCTTGCGCCTGCCGCTTCAGACAGTCTTCTAACCGCCGCTATCTCATCCTTGGTGTCGGTATAGAATGAGTTAATACACACAACGGGGTTGATTCCGGCTTTCTTGACTGTCTCGATGTGGTGAACGAGGTTCTTGCAGCCTTCTTCGACCCATCCAACATTTTCTCCCTCATATTCCTTCGGCATAGGCAGACCTGGTCTTGGAACCGGAGCGCCTCCGTGACACTTGAGGGCTCTGATTGTGGCCACCACGACCGCGCAGTTGGGCTTAAGACCGGAGAAACGGCATTTCAGGTTCCAGAACTTTTCAAATCCGATATCGGCTCCGAAACCAGACTCAGTGACATGATAATCGGAGAGTTTGAGACCGATTCTGTCGGCTATGATGGAGGACTGCCCAATTGCGATGTTGGCAAAAGGCCCTGCATGGACAAACACCGGCTGCCCTTCTACTGTTTGCAGCAAATTGGGGTTGAGCGCTTCCACCATCCAGGCTGTCATGGCGCCATCGACCTGCAGGTCAGCCGTGGTTACGGGGTCACCCTTTTTGTTATAGGCTACAACGATCTTACCCATACGCTCGCGCATATCCTTAAGGTCGGTAGAGACTGCCAGAATAGCCATAATCTCGGATGACACGGCGATGCCGAAGGATGACTTCATCAGGAAACCGTCCATCTTGCCGCCCATACCGATAACTATGTTACGCAGGGACTGGGCGCAAAAATCCATGATCCAGCCAAATTCGACATTGCGTGGATCAATGTTGAGTCTTGGCAGACCTCTCTTAGCCCATTCTGCGTCATCGTAGTTGAATTCGTGCTGCATACGTGCTGTCAGGGCTACCATGGCGAGGTTATGCGCATTCATGATGGCATTGATATCGCCGGTGAGGCCAAGAGAAAACGGTGTAAGAGGAATGCACTGGGCTATACCACCACCGGCGGCAGACCCCTTGATATTCATGGTCGGACCACCGGAAGGCTGTCGGATAGCGGCGACCACGCTCTTTCCACGTTTTCCGAGACCCTCAACAAGTCCCATTGAACTGGTCGATTTGCCTTCACCCAAAGGTGTAGGGGTAATGGCTGTTACATCGATGTATTTTCCATCGGGCTTATCTTTTAATCGATTAAGCACTTTTGTGAAATCGACCTTGGCCACATAATGACCGTGAGGCAGCAACTCCTCTTCTGTAAGACCGAGCTCGTCCCTGAGTTGATAAACGGTTTTCATAGACTTTTCAGCTTCTTCAGCTATCTGCCAATCGGCCATCTTGGTAGGATCCAATGCCATCGATAACTCCTGTGTGACTACTCAGCGTAAATAACTACGCGGCTCGTATTTAGACTAGAAAAAGGAATGAAAAAAATCAGGTAGAAAAACTTTTTTATTCTAGTAGAATTTTTATAATGTGGCAACTTAAAAAGCATGTAAAATCAAAGTAATCAGAAAATAATATCAGATCGCTGAAGCGATGTTATGATATTCAGGACAGAAACCTCGCTGCATTCCTGAAAATGGCCAGCCCGTCCCCCTCTTCGGGTAAATTCTCCCGAGTCCATCTAGGGTGATGGGTCCTGTGTATGTAGCACTCCGGGTGCGGCATGAGGCCAAAGACCCTCCCGGTAGGATCGCAAAGACCGGCTATCGCCAGAGATGATCCATTGGGATTCCAAGGGTATCGCATAGTTGGCTCGTTGCTGTCCGGTGTTGTGTAATAGAGTGTCGCCTGCCCGTTGTTCATAACATCATTGAGAACCGCTTCATTCAGGGCCACAATTTTTCCTTCTCCGTGGCGAACCGGCAAATAGACCCTGGTCATATTCCTCGTGAAAATACATGGGGATTTGGGATCCACAGTGAGATAGACCCATCGGTCTTCAAACCTGCCACTATCGTTTCCGGTCAGAGAAAAATTTCTTTGCGAATAGTCGGAGTCCAGGGCGGGCAGAAGTCCCAGCTTCACCAATAGCTGAAAACCGTTGCATATTCCAAGGATCAGTTTTCCGTTATCTACAAAGCGTATCACCTTATCCAGAAGTCTTTCGCCATCTACAACGGAACATTTGATGCGATTGACACACGCCTGGGCGGCCCCAAGGTCGTCTCCGTCCAGAAAACCTCCCGGGAAGACAACCATTTCATATTCATCTATCCTGACATCGCCCGACACTATGAAATTTAAATGTCCAAGATCTACTTTTTGAAATCCAGCCCGTTCCAACGCAAACTTTGTTTCGTACTCACAGTTAATACCGTGACCGGTCACGACCAATGCGCTAGGCGCCATAGGATACCTTCTTTGGAACACCCCAAACAAAGACTTCAGAATAGGGTCTTGACAGACTCCGAAGCCAGGTTCAGATACGTAGTGGGAAAAATACCAATATACAACACTATTACCACTGAAATCACAAGCGCCATGCTCATTGATGGGCTAAACCTTATGCCATCCGGTTCTACATCCGGGGATTCCATGTACATCTTCATGACAACCCTGAAATAGTAAAACACGGACGCCGCGCTGGTAAGCACTCCAATAATGACTAGCCAGATATATCCAGACTTGATAGCCGCGCTGAAAATTGTGAACTTTCCGACAAAACCTGCCGTCGGAGGAATTCCCGCCAAAGAAAACAGGAAAATGGACATGGCCAGGGCTAATGCCGGATGGGCTTTACCAAGTCCGCGATAATCATCCAGATAAACGTTTGCCTCACCTTTCCTGCCGACAAGGGTAACTATGCCGAAAGCGCCTAAGTTCGTGAAGGTGTAGGCCAAGAGATAATAGAGGATACCAGAAATCCCTGCGGCGGTTCCAGCTATCATACCAACAAGGATGTAGCCTGCGTGAGCGATACTCGAATAGGCCAGCATACGCTTGATATTGTCCTGAACCAGGGCTGCCAGGTTGCCCAGAATCATGGTCAATACCGCCAGGACCCACAATATGTTTGTCCAGTTGACCTGAAGCGCATTCAGAGACTCGAAGAAAACCCGGGCAAAGGCGGCAAAAGCGACTGCTTTTACGCCGACGGACATGAAACCGGTAATTGGGCTCGGAGCGCCTTCATATACATCCGGGGTCCACATGTGAAACGGAACCGCAGCAACCTTGAACGCAAAGCCAACCAGCAGCAATCCCATACCAACGCCACCCATCATGGTGAAGGATCCCGACTGGAAATATTTTGCCAAACCCGGCAGTCCGAGGGATCCGGATGCGCCGTAAAGCAAGGCGGCCCCGTAAAGAAACAAGCCGCTGGAGAATGCTCCCAGAATCAGATATTTTAGGGCGGCTTCGCTGGACCTCGGGGATCTGGATAAAACTCCTGTGAGAACATATACCGATATGGATAGCGTTTCCAGTCCTATAAAGATTGTCAGGAGATGATTTCCGGAAACCATAAACATCATACCTGCGCCGGCAAACAGTAACAAAACAAAGTATTCATACAGATCCATGCCCTCATCTGCAAGGTAGCGCAATGAAGTCAGTATGGTCATACCGAGCGCAATTAATATTAGAATGTTAAAGAACCAGGTGTATCCATCAAGAGAAATCAGAGAAGCGAAGGCCGGTTTGTCCAAGGCTCGTAGCGGAGCATTAGCATAGAATGCCAACAAAACGGCAGCAGCGCTGATTATTCCTCCGACGGTGGCGGCGCCCTTTCGTATGAAAAGCCCCACAACCATTGTCACTATACCCGCCACACTAAGAATGATAGCGGGTAAAATGCCCTCTAGAAAAACTTCGGGTACTTGTATCATCCCGATCGCTCCTGATGCTAATATCGTCTATCCGACGGCTGAACCGTGACGGATGTGACCAGTTGAATGTTGCTGACCGCTGCCCAGGCCTGGCCATTGGACTTCTCAATATCCTGGACTATTGTCTTCTTCTTATCGACCTGTTGAATAAAGTTCTTTACTGACGGCTCCATTGGCTTGATGAAAGTGCTCGGATACACGCCGATCCAGACGACAAAGACCAGAAGCGGAATCAGGACGGCAATTTCCCTAACCGACATATCCTCAAGGCCTTCATTTTTCGGATTGGTCACTTCCCCGAACATGACTCTCTGGAACATCCACAGCATGTAAACAGCGGCGAAAATTACACCCGAGGCTGCGAACACAGTATATGTCGGAAAAACCTTAAAAGTCCCTAACAGTATAAGGAACTCACCAACGAACCCGTTCAGTCCGGGAAGCCCTATTGAAGACAATGTGAATATCATGAAAAAAACGGCAAAAATGGGCATTACCCTGGAGAGTCCACCGAATTCGGCGATTAGCCTCGTGTGTCTTCTCTCGTAGACCATACCGACTATAAGGAATAGCGCTCCAGTGGACAGACCGTGATTTATCATCTGGATGATGCTGCCTTCGAGGCCTTGAACTGTCATGGCAAACATTCCCAACATGACAAATCCAAGGTGACTTACGCTTGAGAAGGCAACGAGTCTTTTCATGTCGGTCTGAACCATTGCGACCCACGCGCCGTATATGATGCCGATCACGGCAAGAAGACATATCCACCAGGCTGCGTCCATAGCGGCATTGGGGAATAGAGGAATAGCGTATCTGATAAATCCGTAAGTGCCCATTTTCAATAAGACTGCAGCCAGGACTACGCTCCCGACTGTGGGGGCCTCAGTGTGAGCGTCCGGCAACCATGTGTGAAATGGGAACATCGGGACCTTGATAGCGAAGGCCAGGAAGAATGCCAGAAAGAGCCAGAACTGATAGCTGGCTGGAATGGCGAATTCGTAAAGCTTCAGAAGATCGAATGTGTAAATGCCTGTGGCCTTGCCGGCTGAAAAATAGAGGACCAAAATTGCGACAAGCATCAGCAGGGAGCCAACAATTGTATACAAAACGAATTTTATGGCCGCATACAATCGACGCGCCGGATTGCCCCAAACACCAATCAGGAGATACATCGGGATCAGCATGATTTCCCAGAATACATAGAATAGGAACAGATCCAGAGAAACAAACACTCCGATCATACCGACCTGCAGAAACAGGAGGCAGATCATAAATTCTTTCACGCGAACCTTAATGTCTTCCCAGCAAGCAAGAACAACAATGGGGCCCAGAAAAGTAGTTAACAGCAGTAGGAACAGACTGATACCATCTATTCCGAGCTTGTATGATATACCCCAATCCTTGATCCAGGGCTTGTTCTCGACAAACTGCATAGCCGCTGTTGTTGGATCGAACTGGAAATAAACGCACAGGCTCACAACAAAATCCGCCAGCATGAATAGCATGGTTATCCATCTAAGCGTGTTGTGCGATTGCGGATTGATGAACAGCAGCACAATTATGCCTATCAGAGGCAAAAATGTTATCAGGCTAAGTAGGTAGGACACATTCTCCATGAATGATACGCCTCCGTGTCTTATCTTAAGACGAGATAACCGACGACGACCGTGGCCCCGAAAAGGATTGATAGCGCATAATCCTTGACCAGTCCGGTTTCCAGATAGCTCAGGAGCGATCCAAAACCGCGTGTAACTTTACCAACACCGTTGACAGCGCCGTCAATTACTAACTCATCAAACTCTTTCCATAGCATTTTAGAGAACTTGACTATCGAATCCACAAACAGGTAGTCATACAATTCGTCAATCCAGTATTTGTTGTAAACAAGATTGTGAAATTCCGGCATACGTTCCACAGCCCTGTCCGACGCCTTCACATCAGTCACGTACATGTATCTGGCAGTAAGCAGACCGAAGACCGCGATGCCAACTGAAACCGCCATGAGCGCAAGTTCGGCGGCCACAGACGGATGCTCGGCGTGATGAACTCCGTGATCGATAATGGCCTTTGCTGGAGCGAAGATGGGATTAAGAAAATCTCCAAACTTGTGGTAACCCTCCAGTATGGGTATTCCGACCAGTCCACCGACCAATGACAAAAAGGCGAGAATCATTAGCGGCACGGTCATCAAGGGGGGGGATTCGTGCAAATGATGGGCCGCTTCAGGTTCCACACGTGATTTCCCATAGAATGTCATAAAAACGGACCTAAACATATAAAAAGAGGTCATGACCGCTGCGATTGCGCCAAGCAGCCAGAACCCGATATGTCTCTGCAATGAATAGAAAAGGATCTCATCTTTGCTGAAGAATCCGGCGAACGGGAATATTCCCGCGATAGCCAGGGTTCCAAAGAGATAGGTCATGTGCGTATAAGGAAGCTTACCCTTTAGATTTCCCATTTTCCGCATGTCGAGCTCGCCTGACATCGCGTGCATTACGCTACCGGCCGCGAGGAACAGCAGGGCCTTAAAAAAAGCATGCGTCATTAAGTGAAAAATTCCAGAGGCAAACGCTCCTACGCCGCATGCCATGAACATGTAGCCCAACTGGCTGATCGTTGAGTAGGCGAGGACACGCTTGATATCGAACTGCGTCATACCTATGGTGGCTGCAAAAAAGGCCGTAGCTCCACCGATAACAGCAACGACAGTCATGGAAACGGGAGCGAGCGCGAACAGCACGCTGCACCTGGCTACCATGTATACACCAGCAGTGACCATGGTTGCGGCATGGATCAGGGCGCTGACCGGAGTAGGGCCTTCCATGGCGTCAGGAAGCCATGTGTACAGCGGGATCTGCGCTGACTTACCGGTCGCTCCGACAAACAGCAACAACGTGATCATGGTTACCATTAACCCGCCAGCAGGAAGTTTATCGGAGGCTGCCGACATCACATCTCCGTAGTTGAACGTGCCGAAGACCGTAAATATCAGGAACATCCCCAGCAGAAAGCCGAAATCTCCAACCCTGTTGACAACAAAGGCCTTTTTCCCTGCGTCCGCGGCGGACTTCTTCTCATAGTAATATCCTATTAGAAGGTATGAACAGAGTCCAACGCCTTCCCAACCAACAAACATCAACAGGAAGTTGTTGGATGACACGAGAATCAGCATGTTGAACACAAACAGATTCAAATAGCAGAAGAACCTTCTGAATCCGGTTTCGCCATGCATGTAGCCGATTGAATAGATGTGGATCAGACATCCAACACCACTGACGACCAGTATCATGATCATGCTTAGTGGATCAATCAGGAAACCGATTGGTACGTTGAGATCTCCAGATAGCATCCATGTGTAGACCACTTTTTGGACGGAGCGATTTTGGGGCGCCAAGTTGAGCAGATCCTGAAAAATCAGGAGCGCCACAACGAAAGAGGCGCCGACGGATAGAGCTCCTATCCAGCCAATGGTCTTTTCGGAGAAATTTCGCCCAATCAGACCGTTGATTAGGAATCCTATCAACGGGAACACGGGTATTAACCAGACCAGATCAAACATGCCAGGCTCCCAATCGTAAATTCGCTATCATTAGCGCTCTAGCAAGGTATGCGATAAGCGCAGCCGTTTACCATTTCATGATGTTAATCTCGTTAACGTTGATCGTGCCTTTTTGCCGAAAGATGGCCACAGCGATAGCAAGCCCGACGGCGACCTCAGCTGCGGCGACAACCATGACAAACAGGACGAATATCTGTCCCTCTATGGAACCCAGATAACGAGAAAAAGCAACAAAGGAAAGGTTCACTGCGTTGAGCATCAGTTCCAGCGACATCAGGATAACGATAAGATTCCTGCGGAACATGACTCCTATCACACCCAAGCTGAACAGAGCCGCTGAAACTACCAGGTAATGTTGAACATCAACCATCTGTCTAATTCCTAATTAAAGGTTAGTTAACTGTTAAAACGAAGCGATCCGACACTCTCTTCCCGCACTATCTCGTCGGCCTCTTGCCGATAATTACCGTTCCGACAATAGCGGCCAGCAAGAGCACCGACGCTATTTCAAAAGGTAAAAGGTACGTTGTAAACAGCTCCCTAGCGATAATTTCTGTATTCGTCATTCCTGCGGGTAATGCCGAAGCTCCAGTTGGTGGCGCCGACAGCATTCCTCGGGACACAGGGATCAGAAATACGACAAGCATCATAGCCAGGACTATTCCGATTCCGTAGCGGACCCTTCGATGCTCCGGCGGCATCACTATTTCGTCGAGATTCAGCAGCATGATCACAAACAGGAAGAGGACCATGATGGCGCCTGCATAAACGATGATCTGGACCATCGCCAGAAATTCGGCGTGAAGCAAAATGAAAAGACACGCCAGGCCAATCATGGTCAGAATCATGAAAAGCACGTTATGAACTGGTCTTCGTAGGAAAACTACAAAAACTCCAGATATTAGCGTTACAGCGGCTAGCGCATAGAATAGAACGGCTTCCATGGATATGAATATACCTCCGAGTCACACACCGTGATTGCGGCGCCCCCTAGAGGACGTGATCGCCGCTCGGTGAACTGCTTCAGTAAGACAAAGCGCTTGGAAAAATATCGTAAACCCAGAACTTTATACCGAGTCTGCGCTATCGGGGGTGAACGGTAGGTTTATCCCCGGGCGCTCCGTTAAACAGTAGCGAACATCACCCAGCTTTCTTGGCCTTCTCGTAACGTGGCTGGGGTGGTTGTAAAAGTTGTTCCTTGTCCAGATAGAGAGCCTTGCGAGTGTACCCCGAAATTTCATAGGCTGTTGACATCTCGATAGCTTCTTTAGGACAAACTTCGACACAGTAACCACAAAAGACGCATCTTGTCAGATCTATTTCGTATCTTTCCGGATAACGCCTATTGTCCGGTTCAGAGGCGCCCTCAATGTATATGCATTCAGCAGGGCACACGGTTGCGCATAGCATGCATGCGACGCATCGAATTTTACCCGAGGGATGCACAGTGAGGACATGCCGGCCTCGCCATCTCTTGGCAACCTCCCATTTTTCATCGGGATACTGAAGGGTAACCTTTTTCTTGAAAAAGTGAGAAAGTGTTAGTTTAAGCCCTTGAAGCAACGGGATAATCATTTCTTAAATCCCTCTCCTATGAACTAGTAGCAACATCATATCAAACCGCACAGGACCAACTCAGCGCTACCGCATCAGGCCCGCCAGTACTGCAGATACAGTGTGTATATAAACGCCGTGGCCATGACATTGAATATTCCGACAGGCACAAGAGTCTTCCAGCCGAAGGTCATGACCCTGTCGTACCTTAACCGTGGATACGTTCCCCTTATCCAGACGAACACGAACACGAAGAAAAACATCTTCATCAGGAACCACAGTATCGGCGGAAGAAAAGGACCTTGCCATCCACCGAAAAACAGGGTGGTCGTCAGAGCGCTGAGGAAAAGGAGATGAGCATATTCACCGAGATAGAAGAGGCCGAACTTCATTGAGCTATATTCGGTCTGATACCCGGCCACGAGCTCGTTTTCGCATTCCATCAGGTCAAAGGGAGTTCGGGCTATTTCTGCGCTACCTGCAATCAGGAATAAAAGGAAACCCAGTGGCTGCCTGAATATGTACCATTTCCAGATGGAATCCTGACTTTCGACGATTTGAACCAGGTTGAGAGTCCCAGCCAGTAGAAGCACGCCAATGACCGACAGACTCAGGCCAAGCTCATAGCTTATCATCTGAGCTGCAGCCCTGATTGAACCAAGGAGTGAATACTTGCTGTTGGAGGCCCAACCTCCGAGGATTACGCCGTAGACACCCAGGGATGATATTCCAAAGATATATAATATCCCTACGTTAATGTCGGCAATAACCCCAGTGTTCAGATCGTACTTGCTAACTGAGGGCCCAAGGATTGATTCCAAACCGAGTCCCTTGGCAAACGGAATTACCCCGAAAGGCACTAAAGCGCATACCACAACAATTAATGGCGCCAGGATGTAAACTGCCTTGTTCGCTCCTGATACCGTTATTTCTTCCTTGAGTAGCAGCTTGGCGCCGTCAGCTAGCGGCTGGAGGAGGCCCCACGGCCCTACCCTGTTTGGGCCTACCCGAACCTGAATCCACCCAAGCACCTTTCGCTCGATAAGTGTTAGGTATGCGACGAATGTCAAGACAGCCACAATGACCAACAAGACTTTTACGACCACCATTATTATGGGCATGGCGGATTCCATATTATAAACCTCACTGATCTTCTATGCCTTTTCGACCTTGACCTTGACCAAGGGCTCGTTCCATTTAACCAGACTGTTCAGCTTTAGCGAGGGGAAGTGACAGGGAACAATAATTTCTCCGGGCAATGATCTACGCGACCATTTGACTTTCAGCCTGACCGATTCTCCTGTCTCGCTAGTCAACCTGATCGTGTTCCCCTCTTCCACTCCCAACGTGTTCATGTCAGCCGTACACATCTCAGCGAGAGGCTCTGGACAAACCTGTATGAGAGACGAGCTCCACATCGACATTGAACCGGAGTGGAACTTTGAGACTCCCTGCACCAATACGAACTGTCCATCTTTGGCGACTGGGGCGTTCAGTGGACCTGCTGGCGCGAGTTTCGCCTTACCTGTCGGGAAACCACCCTGGCAAAGGATGCTCGCTCCACTATCCCCTGAATCCTTGCATGGCCATATTATCCCGTTTGCGCCAAGCCCGTCATAAGATACGCCTGCATATACATCACAACACTTGGAGATTTCAGCCATTACAGCTTCGGGCGATGAATAGGTAAACTGAGCGCTCCCCATTCTTTTGGCTAGGAGTTCAAATAGCTCAAGATCTGATTTTCCAAGTTTTTCCTTTGTTGATGGGCGCAGCGTCTGAACACGACGTTCAGCGCTAGTGAATGTCCCATTCTTTTCAAGAGCTGAACAGGCCGGCAACACCACGTCCGCCAATTTGGCCGTTGATGAAAAGAAGATGTCCTGCACGACAACGAATTCGGCTTCCTTAAAAGCCTTTTCGACCTGTAATCTGTCCGGATAGTCATCAACCGGATTTTCGGCCACAACATAGAGGGCTTTGATGGCGCCAGTTTCGGCCCCGGCAAGGATTTCCCTGGCGTTCAGTCCAGCGGTGGCGGGGAGTTTTGTTTTCCAGAGGGAGTCGAATTTCTTGCGACTGGCTTCGTCTTCCAAGAGAGCAAATCCTGGGAGAAGTTGAGGTGTTAGTCCCATATCGACAGCGCCCTGTGAGTTGGCTTTTTCGCCGAGAGCCATTATCCCGCAAGATTCCTTGCCTATATGTCCTGTAATAACAGCCAGGTCGGCGGCGGCCCTGGCGTTTTCGACTCCGGAAGAATCCCTATAAAGCCCCTCAGATAAAAGTATCATGGCCGTAGGCGCCTGAGCGAAAATTCTGGCGGCTTCCCTGATTGAATTCACATCAATTCCCAACTTTGACGCCACATTTTCAGGAGTGTAGTCCGCAAGTGATTCCAGCAAGGCCTCAAATCCCTCAGCCTTATTGCCAATCGACGCTTTGTCAAACAGTCCCTCATCCATGATAGTTTTTATCATGGAGAAAACCACTATCGACTCGCTGCCAACTGGGGCTTTAAGGAAAATACCATCACGCTCGGTTAGTTTTGTTTTTATGGAATCAATGACGATAACCCTGGCTCTTTTTCTGCCGGTTGCCATTATAATTTCATTCTTGGCTATGGGATGAGTCTCAGTGAGGTCAGCGCCGATCAAGAGAATAACCCTGGCGTTTCTAATTTCCCGGATGGAATTGGTAGACGCAGGATAGCCTAGAACCGGGGCTATTCCTTCGGTCAGTGACAGGTGTGATATTCCACCACCGTGATCAATGTTTGCGGTACCGAGAACCGACTTTACAAATCTGTTGAAAACATAACCTTCTTCGTTAGTCAGCCGAGCGGAACCAAGAGCTCCGATCGCCTGGGCTCCATGGCTTTTCTTTATTCTGGCGAATCCATTGGCCGCCGCATCGAGAGCCTCTTCCCAACTCGCTTCGGTAAGAACGCCGTTTTTCTTGACTAAAGGAGTTTCAAGCCGCCCATCGGAATAAGCGTAGGTCCACCCGTAACGCCCCTTGACGCACAAACTGCCTTCGTTAGGGCCATCATGCGACGAATTGACATAAACCGTCTGCTGATCCTTTTCCTCCAGCGTCAGGCTACACCCCAAACTGCAGAATGAACAGGTCGTTTTTACGTGCGACAGTTCAAACCTGCGGCCTGTCCCGACGAGCCACTTCGACGATATGGCGCCGACCGGACAGATGTCCGCGCATTGTCCGCAAAACTCGCAGTCCAGAGGCCTCATGAAGTCAGTTGAGACTTCCGTGTTCATGCCTCGATTGATAAAACTGATTTCGCTCTGTCCCTGAACCTCTTCGCAGATTCGGACGCACATTCCACATCTTATACAGAGATTCATATTGAATCTTATGAAATTAGAATCATTATCGAGATGGAAATAGCGCGACTGCCTCGCGAACGGCAGGTCAGGAATCTGATGTTCGAACACCAAGTTTTGGAGCTCACAGTCACCTGCGGCGTCACAAGACGGACAGAGCAGCGGATGGGACCGCAAGAGTAGCATGAGCTGAGTCCGTCGGGACGAATTCAAAGCAGGCGTACTCGTAGCGATCTCCATGCCATCCCGTGCGGGGTTGAAACACGCCGGCATGGTGCGAGTCTTGCCTCGGGCGGTGACTTCCACAATACACAGACGGCAAGCTCCATAGGGAATGAGACGTTTGTCGTGACATAGGGTAGGAATGCGCACACCGGCCGCTTGAGCCGCTTCCAGAATGGAACTTCCCTTTTTTACCGAAACCTTAACGCCATCAACGGTCAAAGTAACCATAGATTTCTACTCGCAAGATGGATTCTGACTCAGTTCATGAGTTCCAAAACAAGGAACGATAAAACTAAACCAACATGAGCCCTCTGATTGTTAGAGTCAAACTCTATACATTCCTGCCGAACCCGATTATACGATCCTCCCGCTTGTCGCTACCGAATAGCGGCAAATTTACAGTTCTGTATGCAGGTTCGACATTTGGTGCATTTTTCCCGATCGATCCAAGCCACTTTCTTCTTTTCCCACACAATAGCGTTGGAAGGACACCCTTTGAAACAGGCTCCGCACATCTTACACTTGTCTTCCAGCACTACGAAGTCGATGAGGTCCGGACAAACAAGAGCGGGGCAATGTTTGTCCCTGATGTGGGCGTCATATTCATTCCTGAAATATCTGATAGTGGAGAGCACGGGGTTTGCGGCGCTCTTTCCCAAACCGCAGTGGGATGTATCGTTCACGTGATTGCCCAGTTCTATAAGGAACTCAACATCACCCTCCTGCCCCCGGCCTTCACATATGTCGGTCAGCTTGTCAAACATGGTCTTGAGGCCTTCGCGGCATGGGGTACATTTTCCGCAAGACTCGTCAACGCTGAAATTGGTGAAGAATTTAGCGGTATCGACCATGCAGGTCATGTCGTCCATGACAACGACACCGCCTGAACCCATCATGGCCCCTACACCCTGAAGGGATTCGTAATCAATTTCAACTTCTTCCATTCCGTTTGGAATACATCCGCCCGAAGGGCCACCGATCTGGGCGGCCTTGAATTTCCGCTTTTTAGGAATTCCACCACCTATGTCAAAAATCAATGTCTTTAGTGATGTGCCCATTGGCACTTCAACAAGACCAACGTTGTTGATGGCGCCTGTAAGGGCGAAGACCTTGGTTCCCTTGCTACCTTCAGTTCCAATGGATGCAAACCAGTCCCCACCATTCAGCATAATGGGGTTCAGGTTGGCAAACGTTTCAACGTTGTTAAGATTGGTGGGCTGATTCCACAGTCCGGCTTCCGCGCTTCTCGGGGGTTTGATGCGTGGCATTCCACGCTTGCCTTCTATGGAATACATCAGGGCGGTGGATTCACCGCAGACAAAGGCGCCCGCCCCCGGCGCAATACCTATGTCAAAATTAAACCCGGAATCCAGAATATTCTTGCCCAACAGACCGTAATCACGAGCGTCTGCGATGGCCTTCTCGAGCCTCTGTATGGCTAGGGGGTATTCCGCCCTGACATATATATAGCCCTGTTCCGCCCCGATTGCATAGCCAGAGATGGCCATACCTTCGAGCACCGAGTGAGGATCACCCTCCATGACCGAGCGATCCATGAAGGCCCCCGGGTCTCCTTCGTCGCCGTTGCATATTGTGTACTTGGGAAAACTATCGTATCGCCGACATTCTTCCCATTTCAGGCCGGTTGGAAAACCGCCGCCGCCTCTACCTCGTAAACCGGACTTCTTGACTTCCTCTATTACCTGCTCCGGTGTCATCTCGTTGAGGCATTTTGCCAACCCTGCATAACCGTCCCGGGCAATATACTCGTCGATGCTTTCCGCATCGATGAGCCCCCTGTTTCTCAGTACAATCAGTCGCTGCAAACCGAAGAAGTCGATATCCTTCATCAAGGGAACACGACTCTTGGTTGCTTCTTCCTTAAACAGTAATTTTTCTACGAGGCGTCCTTTTAAGACATGCTCTTCAACAATCAACGGAGCGTGTTCAGGCTTGACCTGGTTATAGAATATGCCGTCCGGGTAGACAACGACCAGTGGCCCCATCGCGCAAAATCCGTTGCACCCTGTCATTATTATCTGGACTTCGTCCTGAAGGTTTCTCTTTTCCAACTCTTTCTCAAGAGCGGCTTTAACATCGAGGGAACCGCTAGCGATGCAACCTGTTCCGGCGCACATCATTAGCTGCATTCTATAATAAGGGCTCGCACACATAACCTAAACTCCGAAAAAGCCAAGGATTGACTAGCGATAAAGTTTTCCTGATTGCAGCGGCTATTATGTAGCCATAGTCTCGCTGCCTATAGCCAAGGCGTAATCCTCAACAACCTTGCCTCCCATGACATGCTCATCAAAAACCCGTTCAGCCTTGGCCTTGTCGAGCGTGACATATTTAACGGGGGCGGAACCTTCCAGTTCAACAGTTATCATGGGCTCCTTGGCGCATAAGCCTGCGCAACCGGAGTTGGTAAGGATGATATCGGAAATGTCTTTCTCGGCAATTTTGTCGCGGAACAGAGTCATGATATCCCGTGCTCCAGCAGCTATACCGCAAGTTCCCATGTGTACCGTGATCTTGGCTCTGTGATGACCCGCACGCACGCTCATTTTATTAAGCTGTTGTTCTTTTATTTTCTTCAAATCTTCTATGGAAATTTTGGGCATGATAGCCTCCCGATGCTTCAAACGTGCCAGTCTAGCTCTGAAATCCTGCCGCTGTCAGATCGATCTTCAATCCTGTTGAGCATTATTATTGATAACCATCCAGAATGCCGATTGTTTTGGGTGGATGTATATTGCCGTGAGTGTCTTCACCGATCATCATTACAGGCGCCAATCCGCAGGCGCCCAAGCAACGCACCGCTTCCAGTGTGTAGCGCCCGTCCTCGGATGTCTCACCTACGTTGATCCCCACATCCCTGATTATGATTTCGAGCATCTCCTTGGCTCCCTTCACATAACAGGCAGTGCCCAGGCAGAGTCTTATCGTATGCCTTCCACGAGGAGTTATCGTAAAAAAGGAATAGAATGTTACAACTCCGTAAATGTGAGGGGCAGGAATATTCATTCCAACGGACAGCTTTCTCTGGACTTCCATTGGAAGGTAACCAAACATCTCCTGAGCTTCCTTTAGAGCTGGAATCAGGTTCTGGGTGGTTCCGGCGTATTTATCGATGATCTCGTCCAGGGCTTTAAGTTGTTCGGGCGGTATTACTTCTACCGTAGATTCAACCTTTTTCTTTAGTAGGGCGTCTCGTTCTTGCACTTTCTTAAATCTCCCTGATTCAGGCTGACTCAGGCCTGGTTGATCTCTTTCATGCCAGTAATCAGATTATCTCTAATCAAACGTATCACGCTGGGATGATTAAGCGGGATGTCTTCAATGACACATCTGATCTCTCGGGTGTCAAGACAGTAGCTCCTGTCATCAACACTGTAATCGAAAACAAAATCTATATCGGCGTTACCTTCTATGAGACAAAGCATGGTCCCGGCCAGGTCCCCCAATGGTTTTCTGTCGATGTGGGACCTTTTCATCGTGGCATTGAGTGTGGTTCCCACACCTGGCTTGGATGTAATGTTCATCTCACCCTCAGCCTCCTGAACTGACTGCTGGAACAATGAAAGTCCCAAACCGACCTTACGGGTCTTTCTCGTGGTCACAAACGGGTCCAGAACGCTTTTCAGAAATTCAGGCGACATTCCTCGTCCATTGTCCTCAATAGCGACCGTCAGTCTATCTCCGGAGCTATTTTCTTCAACGCTGATCCTTATTAAATCAGCGCCAGCCATGATTCCATTTTCCGCAACATCGAGTATATGCAGTGAAATATCTTCCATCTCTATTCACGGCAACACC
>CAITZA010000080.1 GCA_903896745.1 uncultured Desulfomonile sp.
ACCACTCGTTCAGCCAGGTCCTCCTGAAGAGTTTCTGCCAATCTGTCGTGCATATCCACCTGTATGGTCACCAACAGGAAGGCCCCCATGCGGAGTATGGGAATGCGTTCCATAAATCTCCCTCCTCAGACTTTCCCAGGCATGCTGGTTATAGTGAGCCCCATTTTCCTGAGCGCCAGACTGAAAGCGTCCGCTAACGTTGCTTTGGTTGTTGTGTCTCCAAACTTGAAGCCGAGATGAACAATAGTCTGGGCTATTTGCGGACTGATTCCGCTAATGTAGCATTCCGCTCCCATGAGACGGGCGGCTGCCACCGTTTTCATAAGATGTTGCGCCACGAGAGTATCAACCGTCGGAACGCCCGTAATGTCAATGATGGCTATTTCCGATCCAGTATCACTTATCATCTGGAGCAGGCTTTCCATGACAATCTGAGTCCGCTCACTATCAAGCGTCCCGATTAAAGGCAGGGTGAGTATTCCCTTCCAGAGTTTTACCACTGGAGTAGACAATTCGAGCAATTCTTTCTGCTGTCTTATTATGATGGCCTCACGAGTTCTTAGGTACTCCTCGACGCAAAACAGGCCCAATTTGTCCATTAGCGTGTTGGCTGTCAAAAGATCTGCTACCAGACCTTCAGCGTCCTTGCCATGTACTTGGGACAGTCGTGCGATAAGAGGTTGCTTGAAAGAGAAAATGAAAGTTGATACCTCAAGAGTGCTGAAGCCTCTTTCTGTTCTGGATCTCGATAGCGAAGCCAACATCTCCCTCACTTTTTTCCATTCCGGGGCATCGATATTGGTCAAATTTCCACTCTTGACGGCATCGCTAAAAAGCCCCACGAACTCCTCGGACTCCTGGCGAAGTAAGGCCTCACTAATCAGGTCCCTTCTCATTGTGACAGCGCTCAATTGCTCCTTTAACCAATGGTCGATAAGTTCCTTGCTGTACATAGCAAGTATCTGGGGAATTTTGCTGTTTTGATGACTCTCCATCATGATCCTCCTTGGCGTAAAGGCCTGATCCAGAAAACACTTGATTTACGATTGATGATGAACGGAAAATATCCAAGCGCAATTAGGACATGCAGCGCATTCTAAATTGGTATATAAACTGATTTGGATGAACCTGTTAAATAAGCATGGCCGAAAGCCGGTCAAATGAATTCTGAAAACAGGCGCCCGGTTACCGAAGAAGCTCAAGAAATATATTAATATAATAACATGGAATGATAGCGCATCACAACAAATCATCTGTGGGACTTTGGTCTGACAGGAACACAACATCGTTACTCTTTTTCAAGCAACACCAGGCGCATGAATCATAAAAGCCAGGGTCCGTATGAAACAGTTCTCACACTACCATCTTATCATCTTCGCAAAATATCCTCTGGCGGGAAAATCAAAGACCCGACTGATACCGGCTCTCGGTCCCAACAATGCCGCCCGACTGCAAATCGCCCTGACTGAACTAACAATCCGAAAAATCAATCCGTTGTTAATTTCAGGATATTTACACGCACATATCTTTTTCACAGGCTGCACGCTGAAAGAGATTCGAACGTGGTTAGGCTCATCATTTGTTTACAGGGAACAGGTTGCTGGTGATCTGGGACTAAAAATGTCAAATGCTTTCACCGATGTTTTTCATGAACATGCAGCATCGCGCGCAGTGATTGTCGGGACCGACATTTACCATCTCCACACAGACATAATCCTTGAGGCATTTGATTCACTTGGGCACCATGACCTGGTTTTAGGCCCGGCGGCGGACGGCGGATATTATTTGATAGGATTGAATGAACCGCAGCCGGGATTATTTCAGAATATCGCATGGGGATCTTCCAGCGTGCTGGAAACAACCCTGAATAAAGCGACCTCTAACAAAATGCGATTTCATTTACTCAAAAGATTGCATGACATTGACAGACCCGACGATCTGAAATATCTGGATGAGGATTTTATTTCCTCATCGTTACCCAAAACCTGATG
>CAITZA010000081.1 GCA_903896745.1 uncultured Desulfomonile sp.
ATCTTTGAACATTTACATGTCTTGATAAATGACATTAAGACTGAACTATTCCAGTTAATTCCGTATGAAAAGGCAAGAATAAAAGTTGAGTGTGTTTTTCCTGATCAAGAAAAGTTTTATTATCACACGCATCAAATTGCTGAATATGCAACTAATCATAATTATTACTTCAATAGATATTTACCAAGAGGCTGGTTTAAAGTTTCATTTAATGTCTCTCATGATAAAAAGTATGATTTAGTAATTTCTGTCCATCATTATGGGTTTGATGATTCAGTCGTAGCGATTGGCTCTTTCTTAGAGTTTACCGAGAATATGAAACAATCTAATGAAGAAAAAACGACTATTCCAATAAATATCAAACCATTCACAATATCATTAGAAGGCGTAGTTGGAACAAGGTTGATCAATCTGACACAATATGTTAGAGATTTGGTCAAACTTGGATTAACTATTATTGCAAACGAAATAATATAGTTAGAGAAACGGAACTACCGCCAATAAATATGGCTTCGTGTGGTCTCGTTCCGAGACCCAACATGAAGCCGTGTTGCACGAAATCGTTGGTGTAAGCCGGAAGTGAGATTATGGGGATTATAATGAAGCGAAAAAAATCAGAACTTGAAAATAGTCATCGTTCTTTGAATTCATGAAGTAGAAACAGGCGAACAATTGGTTTTGACAGAGGTGATTCAGGTGAGAATGAAGCTTGTTTTTTAATGAGTTGAAATACGCATCCGGTTCCTTGTGAAGGAACATATGAGATGGTTTCATGAGACTTTTGTTTTGAGAAGAAAATGCAAAGGTGGACCACGTTCCGGGGTAAATCGTTCGACCAGGATCATATGGCCTGCTTTGCAGTGCGGACACAGATCAGGATCGTAACCGAGATGTGACCGGCAGATTTCTTTCCATGGTTTACGATCCATCTTTTTGTTTACTGAAGATGGTTTCAGCCCCATGCTGATCTGTAGTTGCCGGAAATCTTCTTTCCGGGTTGCAGACAGGATGCCATAGTAACGGATCCGTACAAATCCTGACGGCAGAATATGCTGGCAAAAACGGCGTAGGAACTCATTTCCGTTGAGGGTCATGCTCTTTTGCCGGTTGTCGCGGTAATCGCGCCATCGGAAGGTAACTCCCTGGTCGTCGATGTTGAGCAGTCGATGGTTTGAAATGGCGATCTTGTGGGTGTAGCGACCGAGATACTCAACAACAGAGACCGGACCGGCAAAGGGTTCTTTGGTGTAAACCACCCAATCCTTTTCCCAGGCGGAGTTGATGCGGTCGATGTGCAAAGGGTAAGCCTGACGAAGCCGGGAAGAGAGTTTGCCCCTGAAAACTCGCGAAAGCGCTTTAACGGGAAAGAGGAACACCTTCCCATTTTCCGACACGGATACACTCTTCCACTGGCCTTTCCAGTTGATCCCACCGCCGGGCACAATGCAGTGGATGTGCGGATGCAGCGAGAGGTTCTGGCCCCAGGTATGGAGCACGGCGATCATACCACCTTCAGCATGCAGCCTGGTGAGGAAAAACTGGTTCATTGTCTCCCACACCGTCCGCAACAGCAGGTTGTTCATTGCGGCGCTGTCAGTCAGAAAGAGCGGATTGAGTTTATCCGGTACCGTAAAGACCACATGGAAATAGGGAACCGGGAGCAGATCCTGCTTTCGATCCTCAATCCAGGCCTCGCGTTGGGTGTTCTGGCACTTAGGGCAATGACGGTTCCGGCAGCTGTTGTAGCTTACGCGGATGTGTCCGCAGGAGTCGCACCGGTCCACATGACCGCCCAGGGAGGCGGTGCGGCAACGGCGGATGGCATGCAACGTTCGCAGAATATACCCGTTAGGCTGATGCTTGTCCGCAAAGCGACTGCCAAACCGTTCAATGACCTGTGCCAGCTCAAAGGCTGGCTTCAATCTGCCTGATAGAGGCGGTCGAAGGGGCTGAACAAATTGGTCCTGTTTGGACGGGCAACATGGAGGTAAACCATTGTAGTATCAATCCTTTCATGACCCAGCAGATCCTTTATGGTTACGATGTCCATGCCAAACTCGAGCAGGTGGGTTGCATAAGTATGGCGAAGGGTGTGAAGGGTTATCCCCTTCTGCAACTTACACTTCTTTACCGCTTCGCGCAGGGCCCACTGCATACCACGCACACTCAGGGGCGACCCGGGTTCATTTCCGTTGAACAGGTATTCAACCGGATGGCAGGCATAGAAGTACTTGCGCAGACCCTGCAGAACTCCAGTCGAAAGAGGCACATAGCGATCCTTGTTGTATTTGCTTTGCCGTATGTGGATCATCATTCTTCCTGAATCGATGTCTGCAATGTGAAGATTGCTGGCCTCATGTGCGCGCAAACCAGCCGAATAGATCAAAGACAGAAGCACGCGGTGTTTGAGTAGATCCGGGGCATGGAAGAGCGCCTTGCACTCATCGTAATTGAGTACCACCGGAAGTTTGTTCGGTTGTTTGATCTTTGGAAGCGCAATTGCCTTTTCATTCATGCCCAACAGCCGGTAACAATAGCGAAGACCGTAAACGGTGAACTTGAAGTCGCTCAGAGAGGGTGTCTTGCTCTGCCGGGCCAGGTTGGCCAGGTACTTGTTCACCTCTTTTTCGCTAATGTGTTCCGGCAGTTTACCGAAATGGAGGCTTAATTGGGCCATTTTGCGGGCATAGTTGGATAGAGTGCTCGAGGAATGCCCCGACAGACGCACTTTATCGTCCATCTCTTCGTATAGCTTCTTAAACCCACGGATTTGATGGATTGCCTGTTCTACAACAGTGAATGATTTTTTTCTTAGCTTTGATTGTGTTCTCATAGCGTAAAAGTTTAGGGATAATCCTTTTACGCAGAATTCACAAAAATGCTATCCCGCTGCCCGGAAACGGGTGGCGGGATTTAGTGCAACA
>CAITZA010000082.1 GCA_903896745.1 uncultured Desulfomonile sp.
GGCAGAGCTGCCTCGAAAAGGCATCCCGCGTCAAGACGTCCTCGATGACAAGCCGTGGGGGATGAGGGAGTTTGCCATCGTTGATCCAGACGGCAATCTGATACGCATCGGACAGACGCTCACACGAGTAACCTAGTAGTGTAGTGCGGCTTCGTCGTTAACAAAAACAGATCGGATCAAATTTAATTCTAAAAGTATGGGCAAGTTCATTCACATCAGATCGAAAAAGTTTCCAATCTTGCCTGGCGAGAAAGATGAGATAGTCAACGAAGGCATGTATGGGAAAGCGCTTGCGCAATACCTGCAAACTAAGCTGCTGGAGCACGGTTATGATACTCCGTTCGTCGTCTGTGAAGATTGGGGATGGTGGGTGGAACTAAAGACAGCTCCTTTCACTTTTGGCGTCTGTATCTATTGTGGTCCAGAGACGAATGACATACTTGATTTGTTTTGTACTGACGGAGCGACAGGTCCAAGAAAATGGAGTTGGAGGAAATTTCAATTTGTGGATACTAAACCGTGGACTGAAAAATTACACGAGGACCTAGTAGCGATATTCCGTGCAGATCCAGAGATCGAGATTGTGAGCACTTGTCTTGATTCTCCTTTTTTGGAGGATGAAAATAGCTAACCTGTATCATCCTCGCAACCTCTTAGAACTTGAAAAATCATCCATTCTCATTTAGTCTCTGACTAGATAAGCATGCGAAGCAGGTGGTTTGAATAAATGATTAAGCAAATTCGAGCACCTGAGTCTTCGCAATCGTCAATGCTCATAAGGTTGAGTGTGCACATTCGGAGATCCATAGCAGGGACAGAAGGAGGATTTGATTGCCTGAAGGCGATTACTCTCATAGAACTCCTGGTGGTCATCGCGATCATAGCCATTCTAGCATCTCTCCTCCTGCCTGCACTCTCTAACGCCAAACGTTCAGCTTTATCTGTGAAGTGCAGAAGTAACTTGCGGCAGGTCGGCGTGGCGCTGCCGATGTATGTTGATGAGGGCTCAGCTTATCCTTTCTGGCTGGTCCCGGAAAATCTCCCCCCATCTCCGAGCGACTCCGTATGGCCCAAGCTATTAGAGCCTTTCCTCCAGAAGCGTATTCAGGCCGTCGATTTAGGCCCTATCGATTATCGGCAGGCAGCGAAGAGTGTAGAAGAGACTGCATTTAGTTGTCCGCTCAAAGGCCCAGTATTAAGGTATGAGGGGGTTGTTAGTCGAGATTATGTTCGCACCGAGTATGGGTATAATATATACGGTTTTCGTTATCCAGGTCACTTAGCCCCTGAGGAGGCGTTTTTGGGTCTTTGGGGCAGGAGAACCCAATTTACAAGCGGAAATTATTGCCCCAGAAAGGAGACAGAGATTATTTCGCCGGTGGACATGATTGCCTTCGGGGACGGTACCGCAAACCTGAAGAGAGGTAAGGTGGGGGTGTTTGGAGGTACCCTTTATCGAACTGAACAGGATGTTTTTCTAGAAGATGACGGAGTGTATCTCCGGACTCTGCTTGACTTTGCCCAGAAGCGGCATGGTGGGCGAGCCAACTTCGCCTTCTGTGATGGGCACGTGGAGCAAGGTACTCTTAAACGTATGTTCCTCGATCTTGATGATGCAGCTTTGCGACGCTGGAATGTTGACAACCTGCCGCACTACAGGCCATGAATGAACTGGCTGACAAGAAATTGGCCGGTATCGTTGGGAATGGTCTGAAGTCGATTCGACTGATCGAGACCAACCCGCGGCCTTCGAATTTCCGGAGGCAATTGCAGATATAGGGACGCCGGGTAGGGCGAGGCTTCCGCCGAGCCGATTGTTTTTTAAATCAGCTTGAAGGCCGGCTCGACAGGAGCCTCGCACTACCTTTGAAATTTGCTATTGTACTGCAAATTTCTCAATGCAATCATGCTGCAGAACGGATCAACGATCAACAACATGAAGAGTACAGAACCCACAAACATTGACGAATACATTGCAGGCTTTCCTCAGAGCGTTCAAGAGACACTCTACAAACTGCGGGCTATTGTCAGAGA
>CAITZA010000083.1 GCA_903896745.1 uncultured Desulfomonile sp.
GGACCTGACAGCAATACAAAATACATGTCTCCGTCGTGCGAACGTATCACCGGATATCCGGTCGAGAGTTTTGTCAGGGATTCTGATTTCCTGTCATCAATAGTTTTTCCCGAGGATCGCTCAATATGGCTCAACCATTACGAAAAGGCTATAGGCTCAAACGAGCCCATGAGAATTGAATTCAGGATTATTAATCGTGACGGGAAGGTTCGATGGATAGCCCACAACTGTCAGTCGGTTTTTAATACACAAGGAGAACTGGAAGGTCGTCGTGTTAGCAACAGAGACATCACTGACAGAAAACATGCTGAGGAACAAAAAGAAAAACTTATCATGGAACTTGAAAAGGCCATGGACGAAATAAAAAAACTTAGCGGTTTCATACCTATTTGCGCATCATGCAAGAAAATCAGGGATGACGAAGGATACTGGAAGGCGGTGGAAGTTTACATCGGGGAGCGAACCGGCGCACAATTCAGCCATGGTATATGCCCGGAATGCGCCCGGAAACTCTACCCTGAATATTATCATGATTAAATTAGCGGTTTCTCGTGAAAAACATCCCAAACCAGTACCCTGATAGGCGGATCCTGAAACACCTCAGCGCAAAAAAGTTTTCATAACTATTATACAGCCTCTATCTTTGTTGCTGTTGGACCGCATGTTCCAGACCGGCCCTAAACCCGAAGAGGAAAGAATCTTGTCACTTTTGCCGGAGGTAAAGATGACAACCTGGAAAAAAGTTTTTGTGGACTTGCTGGAACTTGCAGGCATCAGGGTGAATGGCCCGAATCCATGGGACATAAGAGTGCATGACGAGCGATTTTATGCTCGTGCGCTAAACGAAAAGAACCTTGGTATGGGCGAGGCCTATATGGATGGGTGGTGGGATTGCCGGCGACTGGATGAATTCTTTTACCGTATAATAATGGCCGGCTTACCGGAAAAGACCAAAAGAAACATAAAAATAATACTCCTCTTGTTAAGGGCTTATCTCTTCAATCTCCAGTCTGTCCGACGGGTAATTCAGGTTGCCCAGACCCACTACAATTTCGGTAATGACCTCTTTTTGTCATTTCTCGACCCATATATGCAATATAGCTGCGGATATTTCCGTGATACCGATGACTTGAATCAGGCGCAAATTAACAAGCTCGATCTGATTGTTGCAAAGCTCAATCTGAAATCGTCAGACCATTTACTTGATATAGGTTTTGGATGGGGAGGTCTGGCACGATTCGTTGCTGAGAAAGTGGGATGCAAGGTTACCGGAGTTAACATTTCCTCCGAACAGATCCACTTTGCAAAACGTTTTTGCGCAGGCCTCCCCGTGAACTTTGTCCATTCCGATTACAGAAATATTCACGGTCAGTTTGACAAGATTGTATCGGTGGGGATGTTCGAGCATGTAGGCTCAAAGAATTACGGGGCTTATATGGACGTAATCGAGCGGGTCCTCAAACCGGAAGGCATATTTCTGTTACACACAATTGGAATAAATGAGTCGTATGTGACCACGGACCCTTGGATAGACAGATATATTTTCCCAAATGGTCAATTACCGAGCATGGCTCAGATCGGCAAAGCCATTGAAAAAAGATTTGTCATGGAAGACTGGCACAACTTCGGGCCGGATTATGACAAGACCCTCATGGCATGGAACGCCCGTTTCCAGAAAGCATGGCCAACCCTCGAAAAAAAATATGACAATCGCGTAAAACGCATGTGGGAATATTACCTTTTATCATGCGCAGGTGTCTTTCGCTCACGTCAGAACCAGTTATGGCAGATAATACTTACCAAAACCGGATGTGATCAACCAAACTGCAGGTTCTAGGCGCTTGTTCTTCAGTGGGTATTTGGCGCAAGAACAGTCGAAGGTGTTTCAACCGATATGGGACTGGGAAAAAAAAGTTATTGCGCTATTGCATTCACGGCCTCTGAGGGGCTATAATAAACATTATGATATTTGGACATTTAGCAGTTGTCGGCATAGCAAAACTGACGGGTTTCCAGCGAGAGAGTCTGGCTATAATGACATTGGCCTCTTTTGGGCCGGACATACTTGACAAGCCCGCCAACATACTGTTCGGAATGCCTGGCCGGGGAGTCAGCCACAGCCTTGTCGCTTTTTCCATTGTAATAATCCTCGCCGGTATTTACTGGCTGAAAGTAAAATGGAACCCCAGGCTGTTCGCAGCGGTAGTTACCCTATGGGCCACGCATCTGGCAGGAGATGTCCTGAACCCCGAAATACTCCTGTGGCCGTTGGCAGGAGAACTCGGAGCACGTCCAAGATTTCATGTTGCTGACAAGCTCGTCGCTTATTACGTTAAATTTCTGCATCCGTATCAGCTAGGATTTGAGATGACGAGCATTATAGGCCTTTTTGGAATAATACTTTATCGTCTGAATTACTGGTCATTCCCATTACCTCTGTCATTTCAGGCAGTAAACCGGTCCGGATCGGGGGTTCAGCGGTCCTGAAAAACTAAAACTCTGTCGGGCCGACCCCTGCAAGAACCACATGGGGGCGCTCTGACCAATCTATGTCAGGAGAAGGGATATGAAAAAGGTTGCTGTAGTAGGATGTGGATCGTACATGGAGAGTGGCTATGGTTGTCCGGGCGAGTGGAGATGCCTGAAGGCAGCGGCCACGGGAGAGGGCAAATTTGAGGAGCCTTCTTCGGTAATTTCATTTGTTACCTGTGAATGCCCCGGACGCGCTGTTATCCCAACTCTGGGTATGGCTGCAAAGCTCTCTGAAATGAAACCGGACGTCATCCATTTAAGCTCCTGTCTTGCCACGGCAAAACCCGCCTGTCCATACAACAAACCCGAAGAACTAGCCGGTATGATAGAAGAAAAAACAGGGATTAAGGTAATACTGGGTACTCACGATTATCATTAAGACCCATCCAGGAGAGACCGCGGTTTTCTTTGCGCATCTTACACCGCGGTCCATTCCAGACCTTCCCGATGTCCTGGAAAACCATTCCGTATTTTTATTAGTCAGGGAAAACAGATGAATCCCAAAAAAATAATATTGGCTTGCCTGGCCATATTCCTGGTATTTTCCGGAAATTATCTGGCGCTTGCCGCAACTGGCGATGTTGAAAAGCCCAAGAGCGTCGTGCTCTTCATAGGCGATGGAATGGGAGCTAATCAGGTCAAGGCCACGGAAATATATGCGAGAGACGTTCTTAAAAAAGACTTGGCCATTACGTCCATAAGAACCTCAGGCATCACGACAACACATTCGGCCAGTTCCAGCGTTACAGACTCCGCTGCTGCCGCCACGGCCATTTATACCGGCTACAAAACAAACAACGGACACCTTAACGTATTGCCGGATGGTCGCCGGGTGGATGGCATAGGAGTGGCCTCGGTTAAATCAGGGCTGTCCGTAGGGATCATAAGCACAGCCCGCTTGACGGACGCAACCCCGGCTGCCATTTACGCAAACTCCCAGCGACGTGACAGCCACAACGAAATAGCTGGGCAATTGCCCGATTTCGGAGCTGATGTCGTGCTGGGGGTTGGTCAGAGTCATTTTGCGCCATCCAGTCACAAGGACAGCGACAGGAAGGACGAAACCGATGTCATAGCCATCATGAGAAATAAAGGTTATGATTTTGTGAAAAACCTCTCCCAGCTTAACGCAGTCAATCCGGACAATACTAAAAAGCTTTTTGGAATGTTTTCACCATCCAACATGCCTTACGCCATAGACCGGGAAAATACTCCAGCTCTTTCGGGCGCGCCGAACCTCGCAGATATGACAAAGGTGGCCTTGTCAATAATGGGAAAGAATCCCAAAGGATTCCTGCTCGTAATTGAGGGTGGTCGTATAGATCACGCCTGTCATGCCAATGACATAAAAACCATGATATTAGAGACTCTCGAGTTTGACGAGGCGGTAGGTGTGGCCCTCAAGTATAGGGAGACTCATCCGGATGTGCTCGTAATAGTGACTGGTGATCATGAAACCGGCGGATTGAGGCAAACCGGGGAAGGCGCCTGGTCCATAGATTCCGGGGCGATATTGCCGATAAAACGTAGCCTGGGCGCCATAGAGGACAAAATCAGGAAAAACCCCGAGCAGGAAGACGCTATCCTGAAAGCTTCGGGACTGGAGCTGACACCAGAGGAAGCCGAACTGCTCAGAAGCTACAAAGTAAGGGCCGAACAGGAAAAACCGACCGACAAAACCGCGAAGGAAAAGGCCTCGGATAAAAAGTCATCCGGAATATTGAACGCCTTGAGCATGATAACAAGCCAACGGGCGGGAGTAGAATGGACGACAAACGGTCATACCGGTCTGGCCGTAATTACCAGAGCCGTAGGGCCCGGGGCTCAACTGTTTTCCGGGGACTACGACAACACCGATATTGCTTTGAAAATAGCAGAACTTCTGAATCTGTCCATACCGAGACTCACTGAACAGAATGAGAAAAAGGCCGGTATATTCATAGTAGAGCCGACCTTTGCGCTGGTGAGGGCCGCCAATGCCGGCAACTACCCGAATAGCCATGGCTTCGTCCTGACAATCTTCGCAGGGATAGCCGACTCGCATGGTACACCGGTCTGGCAGAGTCCGCATCCATATCCGTCGAAGCCGTAGTGAGTTTTGGCGTAATCAGCGCATGTGACACCCGCGTGAGCCCAGCATTTCTCCTTGTCATGCCCCTTTTCCGTAATGGCGCCGACGGGGCAACGTTTTCGACATCCGTTGCATGATCCATCATGAAAGAAAAGGCAATAGGCGTGATGATCATCATATCGTCTTGGTGTGGGCTGAATGGCGACATTTGCCACAACCGATCCGACCCGGTGAGCTTTTCCCCGGGAAGTTATCAGGCCATCACAAAGACCAAATGTGCCCAGTCCCGCCGCATAGGCAGCATGGCGCTCAGACCATAATGAAGCGAATCCGTATTTGGGAGATGTCTGTCTTTGCCAGAGAGGTGACAGAAGGGGCGCAACCGATTTAACGCCAACAGTGTTCAATTGATGGACAAGATATGATCGGAGACGATTGTTGAATTCTTCTCCGGGGAAACGGGCATGAACCCACCGCTTGGATGGGTAGGTTTTCTCTTTGCGGTTATCCGCTTTTGTTGCCTCACGTTGGGGCAATATCCAACTGATTACTGTCATTTGATCGGCATGCAGATCAGTTTCGGGGAATGTCAGCGACAATATTTCAAGTGGGGTCCAATGAAAAGGACCCACATGATCTTTATAGTCGAGATAGATTTGATCGGCCCCGGACGAAAACCCGACCAGTATTTCCTCGAAAGCCTTCTCTTCATGTTCGAGTTTCAATGAGTTTTCAGGAGAACCCTCTACGAATCGTGTCAATATGTCGGTAATCCATAATCCAATGTTTTCATTCATCTCAAATCCACCCTTCCCTTACATACCAATCCCGGGTCTTGTCTATGGCCATGTTTAATGGCGTGGAAGTCGTCCACGAAAGGAGTTCGCGGGCCTTTGACGCCGAACACACCCATGCGAGTTTTTCCATTTCCATGATCTTTTCTGACCTGATCAGGGCCGGCTTCCTGGTCAAAAAACCTAAAAGGTCGCCAAACCTTCCC
>CAITZA010000084.1 GCA_903896745.1 uncultured Desulfomonile sp.
GGACCGTGTCCGCCGTCTTACGGGGTAAAACCCCAATCGCGAAATAATAAAAAGAGGTCGGGCACGGCCCGACCTACAACACGGGATGCTCACAGGGGAGTTTTTTAAAAAGCATATTCGAGTTTTATCTCGGTTCCCCAGACAGCGTCTATTGTTTTATCGGGTCGGGTTAGCCAGTTGTTGCCCTGGTTAGCGGTGTTAAACGCGGCCCAGTTCGTCACGTTCTTGTCAACCATGGCGTAGCTCCACCACTTCCCGGGGTTCCAGAAAGCAAATGTGCAATGGGCTATCACGCCCTCGAGAAGCTTCCAGTCCATACCAGCGTTAAGCTCCCAGCCGAGAGCGGTTTCCGCGATCGTCGGAACCATGCCTCCCCCAACCACAAGACTGTCCTGATTCCTGTACAGGACCTGACCACCAGGGGTATAGCCCGCTCCGCCTACGGTCGTGGCCACTGCCGGGCGCAGGCAACCCCACAGGTTGCCACTTTTGGAATAACGGTCGGCATAGAACAAGCTGCCGTATACGTTTAGGTTAGCCGCGATGGCATAGTCGAGCCGACCGGCGTAAACGCTGGCGTCCTGAACAAAACCGTTAGCGGTGTCTTTTGCGAAGGATGTGCCGAGTCCGTAACTGTAAACCATGAGATAGCTGTAAGGCCTGAATACGCTGGTGTTGGACCAGTGATCGGGCTGCTTGCCGGCTCTGTTCTGCACAAGGCGTATCCCATTATAGGTGTTGGAATAACGGTAGTCATCACCGGTAAACCATGCTCCGATGAGGGACACTTTTGCGGGACCGGCCAGCACGCCGCCTTCGACTGCCCAGCCATAGTGCTCATAGTATGTAGGAGCAATCTGATCGGTTGGCTGGAAGTATCCGCTCAGCCTGTCAATGGCCTGCAGTGTGTTGAACTCAGCGTTAAGGAAGAATTTTCCGTTATTGTATTTCAGATAGGCGCCCGAAGCCCATTGTGAGTAATCTCTCGTAGGCGTCTGCACACGAGTTGTGGGGTCTTCAATTCTGGCCTCACCACCGCGATGGCGGAACATGGTTTCGAAGTATGCTCCGGCGCTGATTGGCCCTTGGGAATAGACCATACGAGGAACAAACAGGTCAAAGGATCTGGTGTTGTTCTTATCGGGGTTCTCGTTGTAATAACCCGAATTGTTACCATAATTGTCGGTAAAATATCCCCTGCGGGACGGATAGAAGGACAACTGGAATTTGAAAGGCCCGTATGGAGCCACAATGGCGAATGATTCCTCTGTCCGGTTGTCAGCGCCGTCAAAGGCAAGACCCATACCCCATGATTCCGGTCTCTTACCGACAAGCACATCCCCAAAGGGTGTTTCGGCAGTGGCCCAAAGGAGTTCCCAGTAACCGGGAGAAAATGATCGCTGAGAGCCTGAGCCGCTCGAGTTGAGATATTCCGGAGCGGCAAGCCACCCCGTGGAATTGATGTTACCCGGTTGCAACCATGATCCGATGTAATACTTGCCCTCAACCTTTACAGCAGGGTTGAGCCTCAGGATCATGTTTGTCGCCATATACATGGTGTTCCAGCCAGCGTCGGAGCCAGAAACTATCTCGTTTCCGTTTCCCCTGCCTCCAGAAGGGGCTCCGGCCAGGTTGATTGTCGTGCCGTTCGTAACGGTATCCGCCAGATAGTAACCGCCAACATAGAAGTTGTAGGGGGCATACCTGCCGGCAGCTCCGCCGCTGATACCGTCAACCGCTGCTTGGTCGTTCATGCCGAAAAAGCCGTTCTGACCCATCTGCCCACGGGCTTCATAAACCCAGGTCAGGGCCCCGGTCATTTCGAATTCCCACGCGTGAGCCATCGGAGCCCAAACCAACGCCAATAGCGCTAGCGCAACCACCGAGGCCCTTGCTTTAGTCCAATTCATGTTAACCTTCCTCCTGATAATCCAAAAAAACGGCGCATAAAAAAAACACGCCAGAACTTGACCAATGCCGGTTCCGAAACAGATCAGACGACTCTGGAATCAGTCCCAAGAACCTGACGAAATACAAAATCTTCTTTCGATGTTTAACTTTAGCCTAACATCGCATCAGGGAAGGCAAGGGGTCAACCACGTTTTTTGTATGATTTATTAATGTGTTGTACAATATTGTAACTTTTTGGCGGTGTGGTCGCAATTGGCTACACAGAGGTAGGATTAGAGTTTATGCCACAAAAAAAAGTTCTGGGACAGCCGCGTTGGGGCGCGCGTCGGGCTCTGATGGCGTCCGTATGAGGGGATGCGGTCTATGAATTCGGTGGCGCCGGCGTGTTACATCGAATACTCCGGCGCGGAGGCCGGAGGTACTGCCGGGAGATGAAACGCATTGTAGCACGAACCGTGTCCGCATTCCGTATCATACCAGAAGTTCACGGCATGCGAGCAGGTCGGGGCTTACCCCGTGTCGGGCACGGCGCGACATGCTGGACTTGTTCTTTGACTCCCTCATGAACAAATCGTATAATTGGAACACTTAAATATTGCGCCTGGACAAACATCGGGGGGAATTAAATTATGAGCAATCCTTTCATGGAACCAAGAATCACATCACTGGAAATAAGTATGGCTGACCTCAAGGAAATCGTTGCGGAAACCGCCCGTCAGCTCGACATTACAATTCGCAAAATGGATGAAAGCTGGGCAAGGGCCGACAGGGAATTCGCCGAATTTCGCGAGGAAATGAAAAAGGGACAGGACGAGTTATCGAGGGAA
>CAITZA010000085.1 GCA_903896745.1 uncultured Desulfomonile sp.
GGTGAACTTGAAGAAGCCATCATGAAGGCTTACGGTCAGATGTCCGGAAAAATCAGTCTAAGTACCGGCAAATCAGATCCTCCTCATGTAGCGCTAAGGAGTAGCGCAATTGGGGAAGACAGTGAGTTGTCATACGCTGGACAGTACCTATCGATACTGAACGTTCAAAGCCATGAGATTTGTGAAACCTACAAAAAAATAGTGGCCAGTCTTTACACGCCCAGAGCTATTTCGTACAGACTCCACAAGGGGATGCGCGATGAAGACATTTCGATGAGCGTTGCCTGCATAGAAATGGTTTCGTCTGTGGCTAGTGGAGTAATGTATACGAGGCATCCCTACAATCTTATAAGCAACGATATACTAATCAACGCGGTGTGGGGCCTTGGGCCGTATGCTGTAGATGGGGTTGTGACTCCGGATACCTATATTGTAGGGAAGTCCGGCTCAATGGAGATTCTTGAAGAGAACATTTCAACAAAACCTGTTCAGCTTGTATCAGAGAAAGAATCCGGATTGGTAGAGAAGCCTGTAGAGCAAGAAAAGCAGAAATCTCCCTGTCTGGATCATGATCAGATCAGGCAGTTGGCATTTTATGCCATCGAGCTTGAGAAACACTACAAATATCCTCAGGACATCGAATGGGCTCTGGATCCGAATGGAAGGATTTTAATCCTGCAAGCCAGGCCACTTCACGTTGAAGATATGATCGGGAAAGCGGGTTCATCCAATTTCCCTGTAATTGATGGATACGAATTGATTCTGGAAGGCGGAGCGGCGGCATTTCCTGGTGTGGGTTACGGACGGGCGTTTCCCGTATGTGGTGACGACGATTTGGTTAATTTCCCCGAAGGCGCTGTATTGATTGCAAATCACTCGGCCCCCGAATTTGTAATGGTAATGCGAAAAACTTCTGCGATTCTGACAGACGCAGGAAGTGTTACCGGACACATGGCTTCTCTTGCGAGAGAATTTGGGGTTCCAACGATTCTTGGAATGGAGCGCGCAACAAGTGAAATCTCTCCGGGAGAAGAAATTACCGTGGACGGATATTCGTGCCGCGTTTACAGGGGGCGAGTTAATGAATTGCTTGCTATTCAGAGGTCAAAAGAGTCCGGAATGAAAGACACACCGGTATATCAATCGTTAAGAACCATTGCCGACATGATTGTGCCCCTCTATTTGGTCAACCCGAAGGCGTCGAATTTTGCTCCGGAATACTGCACAACGCTCCACGACATAATGAGACTGGCTCATGAATTGTCGTACGTCGAGATGTTCAAGATTAGTGACATAGTTTCAGAAACTGATGGGGCAGGCGCCAAAAAACTTACCGCTCCTATACCTATTGATTTGCATATCATTGATCTTGGAGGCGGATTTGAATCTGTCTCAGAGAGAGCCCGTTTCGTCAGAGTGGATCAGATAGTTTCAGCACCGCTAAAGGCTGTTCTAAAAGGGATGCTTAGAGAAGACCTCAGGCATAATGGGGCCAAACCTATTGATCTTGGAGGGTTCCTCTCCGTGATGAGAGAGCAGATGTTTGCGCCAAACAATCTGCCGGACAGGTTTGGTGATCGGAGTTATGCAATTATTTCTGACAGGTATCTGAATTTCAGTTCGAGAATAGGCTACCACTACAGCGTACTGGATTCTTACTGTGGGGAATCGACGAACAAGAATTACATAACATTCTCGTTTAAAGGCGGAGCGGCGGATGATGTCAGGCGCAACAGACGCGCCCGTTGTATAGCTACCATATTCTCACAACTCGGGTTCCAGGTTGAAACTCGTGAAGACAGGGTTGACGCCAGATATTACAAATATGAACAAACAGCGATAGAAGCAAAACTAGATCTCATCGGAAGGCTATTGCAGTTTACGCGGCAGATGGACATGATCATGCAGTCAGAGGCGAGCGTTGACACGATTGCAAAAAGTTTTCTTGAAGAAAAATATCATATTACGCTGGACATGTTGCAGGGCAAATAGCTGTCAGGCAAAATAAATGAGTTGTTCATTGTGAAACTCATCATGACCGGCTCAGGAACTACGCGTCAGATGGATTCTGGACAACCGGCGATCGTAAGCAGCCTCAATTTTATATAGTAAGGTTTCGGTGCTGTAAGGTTTCAGGAGGTAATCAAAAGCTCCGGTTGTCATGATCTCGCGAGCCGTGTCTACGGAAGCATAGCCTGTCATTATGATAACTTCGATATAGGGATCTATCTTTCTGATTCTCTTGAGCGCCTCGACTCCATTCATTTCCGGCATTCTAACATCCAGAATAACTACATCGAAAGAATCCTTCGATAAAGCGTCCAAGGCGGATTTAGCGCTGCCGACCGTTTGAGCGTTCAGACCTTCAGCCTCAAGAATTTTACGCATGGTATTGCGAAATCTCTCTTCGTCATCGACAATCAATATCTTGGGTTTCATACAAACAGCGACCTTTCCTTTTTCTTGCCAACCGGCAATTTTATAGTGAATGCGGTAAATTTCCCGAACTCACTCTCGACTGTTATTTCGCCTCCCAAACGTTCTATTATTCCACGACAGATAGCCAATCCAAGACCGGATCCCTTGCCTTCTGGTTTTGTTGAAAAGAATGGCGTGAATACACGATTTAAATTCTCGGGGGATATTCCACATCCGTTGTCACGAATTTCAATTTCGACAAATTCAGAATCAGTCCGTCTGGTCGATACGCATATTTCTCCGTCACGCTCTATAGCCTGTCGGGCGTTAACCAGCAAATTCAGGACAGCCTGCCTCAACAAGGGTGGATCGGTAGAGATCGGAGGCAAGCTCTCATCAAGTTGAGCAACAATGTTAATATTGAAATCCCGGGCTTCACGATTAACAATTTCCAGAACACTCAGAACAACGTCATTCGCCTCAACTTCCTGAATCACCGGCTCAACCTGCCGTGCCAGGCTCAATAATTTCTGGACGATTTCATTACATCTATCCACTTGTCTCGAAATTTCCATGAGCGAATCCTCACAGTCGTCCAAATCTTTCCGATCCACTGAAGAAGAAATTTCCTGTTTCTTGAGTATATGCCGGAGCCACTCTATTTCTTGAGAGATTATGCCCAGAGGATTGTTTATTTCGTGAGCGATTCCTGCCGAGAGTTGATCTACTGACGAAAAAATCTGATTTCTGCAGGAAAAAGAGTCAAGTTCGACTTTTTCAGTTTCTCTGACACCATTGCGTTTAAGTAGTCTGATAGTCTGAAAGGCGGACAAGCCTGACAAAAGGATCGCAAGCAGGGCAAAGCTGCCATTTGCAAGCAGACCTAGAGGCAAAGAACTGACTAAGAGTATCGTCGGCAGGAAAAAATATTTGACATTACTAAAATTCATGCTGTCTGACATTTTACAAGTGACACATTATTAATTTATTATCCCTGGATTCGTGATACCCCGTCAGGAGTAGTTTCAATGGTTTCGCTCCTCTTCGATGAGTTTTCTTTCATACGCCTGGTTCATTTGTTTGAGCAGCTCATCAAGTGGAACCGGTTTCATTACGTAATTAAATGCGCCCAACTGCAAACCCTGAATCCCGGATTCTACCGACCCGTGACCGGTAAGCATTATGACTTCCACAAGGGGTTTTTTCTTTTTGATTTCTCTAAGGGTTTCAATGCCGCTCATTTTGGGCATTTTTACGTCAAGAATGATGACATCAAAGTCCTTGTTCTCAAGGATTTGAAGTCCTTCTGGACCACTTAAGGCTCCTTCCGCATCCAAGCCCCTATCCCGGAGCCTTTTTACTATAGTTTCAACAAAATCTTCCTCGTCATCAATGATTAAGACCCTGTACTTTTCCATCCTCTGGAGCCTCCAAATGATAAAATACAAATCAGTTTCGAGATGATTAAAACCTATTTTACAGGTAATGTGATGATAAAAGTAGTGCCCTTGCCTTCCTCACTTGAAACTGTAATTTTTCCCCGCAGTTTCTCGATAATGCTGTAGCTGATGGACAAACCGAGCCCCGTGCCTTCATCCGCCCGTTTGGTAGTAAAAAACGGATCAAATATTCTGGCTAGCACCTCTTTTGGCATACCCGGTCCATTGTCCTGAACGGTTACAAGTATTTCTTTCGAGGAATTGGATGGTTGAGCGGTTTTTACAAAAATTTTTCCTGACTGGCCAACAGCGTCTATGGCGTTGTCAATGATGTTAAGGAATACTTGCTGGAGTTGATTTGAGTCAGTGGTTATTTCTGGAAGGCCCGTGTCGTATTGGGTTTGGATCGTGATATCTCTATAATGGGCCTCATTTTCCAGAAAAGTGATAGTTTCCGACAGAAGATTGTTGACATCAACCATGTCCTGCGTGGTTTCCATTCTTCTGCCAAATCTTAGCAAGCGGTGTGTAATCTCTCTGGAGCGGTTGACCTGGCGTTCAATCTTCTTAATGCACTGTTCAAACTCCTGATAATTGTCATTGGTTTTCATATCTTCGGAATCGAGTAGATCCTTCATCCATCCTGCCTGATCTCCAATAATCTGGAGGGGGTTATTGATTTCGTGAGCGATTCCAGCCGCCATTTTCCCTAATGCGGCCATTTTGGATGACTGCACCATCAGGTCTTCACTCTTGGCTTTCTCAAGTTCCATTTTCTCAAGTCTTCGGGTCATGGTCCTTGTCGTCACTACGGTGCCTATCACGACAAGTAGGATACCAAAAATCATGATCAAATTCTCAACGAACTGAGCCTTGAACAACGGGGCCATTTCTTCCTGGACGTCTTCCCGAATTACCAAAACCCATTTCGGATTTTTAATCTGAGCAGTAGCGTAGATGTTTTCCTCGTTTTTAAGATTCACAAACTCGACAGTTGATCCAACGGATGAGCTGAAATCAGGCGAAGTTGGCTTTCCGAGTAGTTGCCCGGAAAATCGGGGTTGGGTCTGCAGGATATTTTCCTGATTGACAATGAAAGCGTCGCCACGTTTACCCACCTGACCGGCTCTTACCATTTCGTCTATTATGGCAGAGTTGATAGTGGCCCTGAGTATGTAAATCTGGTTATTGTCAATGGTTGTGACGGCAATAATGAAATGGGGGGCCTTGCGGAAACCCATAAAAACGTCACTGATGTATATTCCAGTGGTCAAAACGGCATTAAACCATTCTTCCTGGGCGTAATTCACTGACTTGAGTTTGTCATAATGTGGTCCCACATACGCCTGATGGTTTCCCTGCGAATCTATGACACCTATGTCTATAAAAGATTTTGATTTGGCAAGAAGTGTGTCAAAAATCTTCTTTAAAAAAGCTTCATCTTTAAGTTTTTCAATAGGATGGGTTTGGGCCACTGTGTTTAGCTGCGCGATTCGTTCATCGAAAAACAATTCAATTGAAGCGCGTCGGTTTTGAGCCAGAGTTTTGGCAGATTCGGCAACCTTGCTCTGATAAGCGGTTGTAAATTGAATATATATTGTCGTTCCAAGCGCAAAGAGAGGTATTAGGGAAAATGACAGAGTCATGATTATCATCTTCAAGGCAAGTCTGTCATAATGTTTCAGGCTCATGGATTGTCTCCTGGTAACTCGACAAATTTAAAATATTATTCAGATCGATTTCTTTTGTGAATCCAAGCGTTCATTTAAAACTATCAACCAGGGGTCGTTTTTTTGTTTCTCAGCTCTTAAATCTCAAACAACGGCTTCTTTTTCTTAAATGTCTTGAACTATTGTGTTGAGCAATCTCTGTGCCAGCATGATAATCTATCAGACAGAATGTTTCTATGATACATTGATTGCAATCCAAGTAAATGTGTCAGCATTTTTTACAGGGTGTAAAGCCGCAGGAGTCATAACAGGGAAAGATCAGTTCAGGCCACTCAATAGACTTCGTGAATATCTGAAATATTGAAGTAATGAGCGCTATACATTTTCAATTCAGTCGAGTCACTACAAGTACTCGCCGAATTAGCTAAATCCTTTTCATTCTAAAACAGAGCAAAACAGTCCTCGATTTGAATAATATTGATTTTGGGCGGTGAGTCACCTGAATTTCGGAAGCCAGATCACAACCTATTTCGTTTATCATTTTCTCGACTTCGGAAACACAAAGTATCGGGCTATCAATGTTCTCAATCCTTTTCTGGTAGGGGCTGAGTTCGGCGTTTGTCTTCATTTTGTGAGTATTTGACATTACAGTGACTCGTCATCCTCAAAATGCAAAAAATATTTTTTGCAGCGCTCTTGTTCAAAGGACTTTGGGCGATTATAAACCTATTTATGAATATGAGCAACAGATCATTCAGATTAAAAAGCGTGTAGTTTTTTGCTGACTTGCGCGATAATTGTTTTTATAATTAGGATAGTCAATTCACGGAATCACAATTCGCCAATGTTGAAAGCAACCAATACAACGCTCTATAACTATCTGACGGTTACCTCGAAACCGTACAGCTTTTATGTAAATGACTAGAAGGGCATCATGACACATTCCAGGGTATTGGTGGTTGAAGACCACCCCTTAAGCCGTAAGATGTTGGAGTCCATGCTCTTGAAGAGCTATGAGGTCATGTCAGCGGAATCTGGAATGCAGGCCATAGAGATAGCTCAGAATAAAAAACCTGATTTAGTTCTCCTGGATATAGAAATGCCCGGGCTCGACGGGTTCCAGACTCTCGAAATTCTGAAAAACGGCATTATCGATCAAGCGACTCCGGTAATTTTTCTGACAGCCCGTGAGGATTCACAGAGCCGTGAAAAGGGTCTGGAAGCCGGAGCGGTAGATTACATTACAAAGCCTTACGACAAACAGGAATTGTCAATTAAGGTAAAAAATCATCTTGCCCTGTATGAGGCCCGGAAAGAAATTGAAGCGCGGAACAGGGTGATGGCCCGTGAAATGGAGATGGCCTCGCAACTCCAGAGTTCTCTTTTGCCTCAAGAGTTGCCACGATTACAGAAACTGAGTTTGTCCGCGTGTTATAGGCCGGTTTCAGAGGCTGGTGGGGATTTTTACGATACAATAGAATTGCCTGACAACAGGATTGGTTTTGTTCAGGTTGATGTTTCCGGTCACGGAGTGGCGTCAGCGATGGTTGGCGCAATGTTCAAAATGGCGTTTCACTCTTTTGCGCGGTTGACAGTCTCAACAGCCGGACTCCTGAAAGTGATCAACGATGAAATGTATAAAGTCTTGCCGGATTCAGACTTCTTGACGGTATTCTACGGAATTATCAACGTTGATACGCTCGAGCTGACTTTCACTAACGCCGGCCATCCAAAGCCATTGCTTTTCCGCAGCGCCGACAGGAGCATTATGGAGCTTTATGAAGGTGGGCCTTTGGTAGGGGCTTTCAATGGAATGGAGTATGACGAAGAGGTTGTCCAACTGGCGTCCGGCGACTCGCTTCTGGTTTTTACCGATGGGGTTACAGAATCATTAAAAATTGATGAGGCAAACTCGCAGAACGTGTATTATGGTGAAGAAAGACTTGCTGAAGTTTTTCGAAACATCCAGGGATTGCAGGACGATCAGGCCATAGCGCTGATCATGAATGATCTGGAAACTTTTCGGGGCTCAACGGCCTTTGACGATGACATCTCGCTTCTAATGGTCTCAGTGCATTAAATGGACATTCCGGACGCAACATGATGTTAGATCAAAATGACAATTTTAAAAGGGATCACGACCTGATGGAGCAGGTGTACAGGAAGTATGCCCGAGACGGTATCCGTATTTCCCGGTGGCGACTCTGGCTGCGCTTCATGATCAAAAAAAACGCCTGGATGGTGGTTCTGGAGGGAAGTAGAGCGCTTAAGAGGCTTATTGATCTCGTTGGCGCTTCTATTGGACTGATTGTCCTTTCACCGGTTTTTGGCCTTACAGCCCTTCTGATAAAGTTAGAAGATCGTGGCCCCGTTTTCTTCAGTCAACAGCGCGTTGGCAAATGGGGAAAACGTTTCAAAATGTATAAATTCAGGTCGATGGTAATTAACGCGGACCAAATCAAGTCCGAGCTACTCGACAAAAATGAAACGGGCGGAGTCATTTTCAAAATGAAAAAGGATCCGCGAATTACCAGGGTTGGCGCCATCATCCGCAAGCTCAGTATTGACGAATTACCTCAACTTTACAACATTTTAAGAGGTGATATGTCCTTGGTAGGTCCTAGACCCAGCCTGCCCAAAGAAGTGGCTGAATACACTCTCTCCGATCGAAGGCGTTTGGAAGTAATACCAGGGTTAACATGTCTGTGGCAGGTAAGTGGACGTAGCGACATCAATTTTGAGGGCCAAGTTCGATTGGATGTCCAGTATCTGGAGAGTCAAACTTTTTGGGGTGACATTATTCTTCTCTTGAAAACAATTCCAGCCGTGTTATTAGGAAAAGGCGCTTATTGACGCGTTTGACTCAACTTCTTTTAAATTTGAGTCAGCAGGCTTGGATCAATGACGAAAAAAAAGGCTGTAAGAAGTCATGCGAGTAGTTATAACACTTTTTAGCGATTCAGGCTCTTTTCAGCCCATCACGCGAGACAGGCCCGTGGGTCTGTTAGCCTGCCTGAACAAGCCGCTTCTTGAAAGAAGAATTACGGAGTTTGTTGAAGCTGGACTTACAGAGATTATAGTTATTGCGGTAGAGAATCCTCAGGCCGTGCAGGAATTAGTGGGACCCCAGACCCGCTGGGGAGCTAAAATTAATTTGCAGGTATTTAAAGATCCGTGTGGTTCACGGGAAACAATAGAAAGAATTTCTACCCTAATTGGTGGCGCGCTACTTCTTGTCCCTTGTGAATCTCTCATCAATGTGGATTATGCGAAAGCTATTGCATTTCAGCAGGAAACGTCGAGTCGCTGGGTTAGCGTCTACAGCAGGACCGCAATTGATTCATGCCCGGATCCCAACGACGCAGGGCCATGTTCCGAGTTCATATTGTCCCAAGATGCTGTGGAAACGGGAGCGCTTCTTTTTGATCCCGAGTTTGATGATTCTGCCCCGACTCGCCGTTACGAATGCGAGGGCGCCCATGTGAAGGTTCTTGATCCCAAAAGCCTCTGGATAGCAAACATGGCTTTGCTGGAAGGAAGGTTTCCCCGTATTTACAGTGTTGACACTACTGATCCTTCTTCAAACATTGTTGTGGGGCATCACACTAAAATTGACAAGACCGCATCTCTTAAAGGGCCAATGCTAATAGGAAACTACGTGAGAGTTCTGGAAGGCGCCAAGCTACAGGAATACTCAGTGATATGTGATGGCTGCATAATAGACAGAGAAGCCATTGTACAATCAAGCGTGATAATGGAGAATACGTATGTCGGGGCTGAAACCAGCCTCGAAATGACGCTTGCCCAGTCCAATTTCATGATACACCTCGGGATAGGTGTGTGGACAACGGTAGCGGATCCTTTCCTGCTGTCAGGAGCGAAAAAGAAAGTAATCTATTCGTGGAAAGACAGACTGGTCGGTTTTGCCGCGACGATGATGTTGCTGGTAATAGTCTCTCCGTATCTTGTCATAAAAGGAACATTGCGCAAGGTTACCGGGAAGAGTTTCTTTGACAGGAAAACCATCATGATTCGCGACATACATGGAGATCCGACGTCTGTGGATTCTGCCACTAGGGCTAACATATTCTGGTTTAACGATTCGGGGCCGCTTGCAAGTCGTTTGCCTGCGCTTCTCAATGTCCTGTCAGGACGCCTGAAGCTTGTAGGAGTCAGGCCACTTAATCAGGAAGACTTTGGCCTTTACACCGAGGATTGGACGAGACAACGTTTTGAAGCCCCTGATGGGCTTTTCACACCCATCGACTCAGAGGGCGCCAGTGGGCAGGCTGAGGATGAAAAAATCGCTATAGAAAATTATTACACGGTTACCAGAAACTTCCGCGAGGATACTAAAACTCTGTATAAGGCTTTTTTCAGGCTTCTATCCGGAACCTGACAGACAAATAACAATCAATCCAAAACAAGCGCTTGGAAATGAGGAGTTGTTCCCATGGAAATCGAAAAAAAAGACGGAATAACAATCATTAGCACCGACGAAAGACTAGACGCCGTTGTGGCGCCAAAGCTCAAGGATACTGTCAAAAAGATCGCAGAAGAAACTTCCACAAAACTTATTATTGATCTGGAAAAAACAAAATTCATAGACAGTAGTGGATGCGGAGCATTGGTGGCTTCATTGCGAACCCTGATCAAGAACCAGGGCGACATGAAGATTGCCCGGCCATCGCCTCAGGCGCAGACACTGTTTCAACTCACCAGGCTCCACAGGGTCTTCGAAATATATGAGGACATGGACCAGGCTATCAAATCTTTTTCGTAACCTTCGAGATGGGGGAAAATCAATAGGATTTTTTCGCCTGAGACAAAACTTACAGGGATTCACCAAATGGACAATCCAATCAAGGTTAAGATTGACTCCACGGCGGATTTGTTACTGCTGCGTCCTTTGGACCTTTTTGTCAGGCAACTCGTTCAGCAGTTACCGGCTTTTTCTGATCATCCATCAGACGTTGACGGTATAGAACTCGCCTTCAACGAAGCCTACACCAATGTGAGCAGGCACGCATACAAGGGGTTGAACACCAAAGGGCCAATTTCTATCGAAATCATCGTCTATGACGACCGGCTTGAAATTTACCTTGAAGATCGGGGAACCAGCTTTGACCCTGCAAATGTCAAGACTCCCGATCTCGATGTTCCTAGAGATGGAGGCCTTGGGGTCTGGTTTATCAAGAAATTCATGGACCAAGCCCTTTACAGCACTTGCGATGGCAAAAACGTGCTTCTCATGATGAAACGATTCCCAAATTCATAACATATTCCATCCGCAATCAGTTTTCTTTTCTAAAGACAGTTTTACTGAGCCGACTGTTAGGACTAAGATACCTTGCTACTACGTCAATCTGGAATATACTAGCGTTAACCTGTAAAGGAGCCAAACCTTGTCACCAATAATCCTGGAAGAGCAGGGCCAGGTGGCGGTCATGAGACTCAACAGAGGCGTAATTAACGCCATTAGTCCTGAAGTTGTAAATGATCTTTCCGTGAAGATTGCGATGGTCAGGTCTAATTCCAGTGGTCTCGTATTGACTGGCGGGGACAAATTTTTTTGCATAGGTTTCGATATTCCCAAGCTGCTGGAAATGAATCAATCCGGAATGACGGATTTTTTTCATGATTTCAATCAAGCGGTTATGGACCTTTTCACATTACCGCTCCCCACGGCTTGCGCCATTAAGGGGCACGCTATAGCAGGGGGCACAATATTGTTGCTGGCGTGCGATTACCGGTTTGCGTCTTACCAAAAAGCCCTGATAGGGCTTAACGAGATTAGGTTGGGAGTGCCAACACCCTATCTGGCGGACATGATGCTTCGTCAGATTACAGGCGATCAGGTAGCCTCGGAGATTCTATATCTCGGTGAATTCATGGAGTCTGTGGATGCCGCCAAACATGGAATCATATCTGAAGTCTTCCCAAAGGAAGAAGTGGAAAGTAAAGCTATCGAAAAAATTTCTCATATTTCAAAATTCAATTTGAAGGCTTTTGCTGAAACAAAGGCCAACAGGGCGGAGCTAATCAGGTTAAGATATGAAGGCAACTATCGACCTAAAAATCAGGCGTTTCTGGAATGCTGGTTTAGTCAAGCGACTCAGAAATCGCTGAGAGAAGCGGCTGAAAAATCTTTTGGAAAATAAACATGATTACTCCCTAATGCTCGCCTCATTGTTAGCAGATGGATTTCTACCTAGACAGCCCTTAGACATACCTGAAAATTACATTTGATCTTGACGTAAGGACAACTAAGGCGTTAAGTACAAAAGAGGAACGACAGACAAAGATTTGCCTGCCCTAACTCTGAGGTATCTTTCTTGTCACTTATGACATTATGCAGGGGAAGATGGAATCATGGTTAATTTCTCAGAAATGTATAATGAAAAACTTGTGTTACCTACACAGGCAGTCGAAAGCATCCCCAGAAAGGCAAACATCTCTTTCGGGCTAGGGCCATCCAACCCTCCAGCCCTTCTCTCAGCGCTCGCACAGAGAATTGCCGCAAAGGATTTGGATGACATCCATCTCTACTATCAATTGGCCGATGAAGGCGCCAGACCACTATTCAAAATCGAATTTCTCGACCGCCTCAGTTTTCATCCAAACTTTTTGTCCAGCGTGGACAGAGCCCTTATAAAGGAAGCCGGAACCAACTCCGTAATTGATTTCATGCCGTGCTATTTGTGGCAGCTTCCTAGAATTTATACCGATTTTAATCACATGAACGTGTTCATGACGACGGTTTCTCCCATGGACAGGCATGGTTATTTCAGTCTTGGAACCAGTTGTGATTACTCTTCGACCGTGGCGAGGGATTGCGACATGCTCATGGTAGAGGTCAACAATTGTATGCCACGAGTTTTTGGTCAAAATCTGATCCACATTTCAGAGGTTGATTCAATTGTCGAAAAAAATGGCGCATTGTCTGAACTGGAAGATAAGGAGGCTTCCGAGCAGGACAGGATAATAGGAGCGACCATAGCCAGCATGGTTCCGGACGGCGCGTGTTTGCAGTTTGGCATCGGTAGCATTCCTAACGCTGTTGCCCTGTCTTTGGCTAACCATAAGGATCTGGGTATCCATACCGAGATGCTTACAAGCAGCGTTGTGAACCTGTACGAAGCCGGAGCAATAAACAACCGAAAAAAAAATATCCATAAGCACAAGACAGTTTTTACCCTGTGTTGGGGAAACAGAAAACTTTATGATTTTATTGATGATAATCCCGCAGTTGAGAGTTACCCTGCTTCGTATATCAACGATCCTGCAATAATTCAGCAGAATGACAATGTTGTCTCAATCAATTCAATAGTTGAAATTGATCTTTTAGGGCAGGTAAATTCAGAATACATTGCCGGTCATGAATTCAGCGGAGTTGGGGGCCAGCGAGATTTCATGAGCGGAGCCTTTCGTTCTAAGGGGGGAAAATCTTTTCTGGCATTTCATTCATCTGCGAAAGACGGCAAGGCCTCCAAGATTGTGCCCCATTTGTCTGGAGTTGTAACGGACCCGAGGATGGAGCCAATGTTTGTAGTCACTGAACATGGAATCACCAATCTTAAAGGTAAAACGAATTCGCAAAGGGCGTTAGCCCTTATTGATTTGGCAGCGCCTCAATTCAGGGAAGAGCTATATAGTTCTGCCAGAGACATGGGTTTGATAAAATAAGGCGCCGACCGATTCCGGAAATATTGGACATGCATTTATTTTATATGCCAGTGAGCCAGAATGATGAATACCTCGCCGACAATTGGCGGTGACTTGTTAATATTGATAATTGAGTCGGTTTCAGTATATTTGCTGGTACTGTGGGCGCATTCATTACGGTCTGGCGCCGGCTTGGGCCCTTTCTATGCGTTGCTTGGTGGAATTACAGCGGTAATGTCCTGGATAACTGACGCTGGTGTCTACGTACAGGCAAGCGGCATAACCTTCATGGTTGGTTCCACGGTATTCTACACCGCATTGTTGTTGGGTGTTTTTGTTGTGTACGTCTTCGACGGTCCGTATCCTGCCCGGATTGCCATTTTCACAATCGCGGGAGTCTCAGCCCTTGTTCCTGTAATTGCCTTGATATTGCATGAGCAGATGAGAATTTCAGGAATCCCGTCTTCTTACTTGATACCCCTCCCCAGTTTACGA
>CAITZA010000086.1 GCA_903896745.1 uncultured Desulfomonile sp.
CCAGTCATTGTCTTCAATCCCTACCTGCTTCGCATCATCTTCTGAGACCCAAACATAAGGCCCTCCGCGGAAAAGTGAAAGCATCCTCAAATTGTCTTGGTATGAAGAGTGGATACCCCACTTAGAGTGTGGCGTAATCCAATTTAAAGTTAAATGTGGCTTGTTGAGGACTGTGTCAGGCAGACTGTTAAGTTCACCGAGATCAACCATTGGCTTATAGGTACAAAATCCCTCACCAAAATCCAACATCCACTCATGATCTTGGTAAAAATGAGCACGTCCCGTCAGGGTTCTAAATGGGATGTGCTCATGAATATTGGTGTATCCAGCTGTATAGGAAACTTTTTCAGATTCAATACCTGACCATGTTGGTGCTGTAATAATTTTCCGTGGTTGTGCCTGAATATCCTTAAAGGTAAATTTATCTTCATGACGACCAGCATAAAGATGATGATGATCAATCCCTGTTTTTTGGGAAAGCGCCGCCCAAGATTTGTGCGCCACTTCACCGTTGGTTTCTGGTGCCATCCTCATTACCGCATCACACACACTAATATCCTCTTCCAAGGACGGCATTCCAAACGAAACACCAGCATCTTTTACTGTGTAATTGTGCTTTTTGAGCTCTTCATATTCTTGGTCAGTATTCCAATCAATCCCTTTGATGTTATTTCCAAGCTTGGTCATCAGTGGCCCTAGACCTATAAATTTGCGATAGGTGTCTCCATAGTTTCTCTCGACCAGCTTGATAATTGACATTGTCTTACCTGGAATTGGATCACACTCATTGTTCTTCCAATACTTCACTTCACCATAAGGTTGCGCCAATTCAGCAGGCGAATCATGCTGCATAGGCAGAGCAACCACATCTTTTTTAATTCCCAAATGTTTCTCAGCCAATGGTGAAAATGTTTTAGCAATGGTTTTAAAAATCTGCCAATCAGATTTAGATTCCCAACCAGGACTAACCGCTTCTGACAATGGGTGAATGAATGGATGCATATCCGTGGTGTTCAAATCATTCTTTTCATACCATGTGGCAGTCGGCAATACGATGTCAGAATATGCTCCTGTTGAGTTCAATCTAAAATTGATATCAACCATCAAATCCAACTTCCCAATAGGTGCGTTCTCATGCCACTTCACTTCTTTGTTTTTGCGCCCAGCCCCAGACTCTTGTAGGACACCATTCTGAGATCCAAGAAGATGCTTCAAAAAGTACTCATGCCCTTTGGCAGAAGTGCCAATCAAGTTAGCGCGCCACACAAAGAGATTTCGTGGCCAATTAATAGGATTATCTGGGTCAGAATAGGCAACATCCAAGCGACCTTCTTTAAACTCCTCTGCCACATATTTCGCAACATCTGCCTCGTCTTTTGCGCCTTTTTTAAAGGCCTCATCTGCCAACGCAATCGAATTCTTGTTGAAATTTGGCATAGAAGGAAGCCAGCCCATCCTAGCCGCTTTGACGTTGTAATCAGCTAAAGACGAACCCTTGTTTTTGCATTTCCCTGCTGGAGACAACAACGTATCCGCATTTAATGTTTCATATCGCCATTGGTCTGTGTGGAAATACCAATATGAAGTTGAGTTTGCATGACGAGGTGGGCGATGCCAATCAAGTGCAAAAGCAATCGGGGCCCAACCAGCTTGCGGCCTTAGTTTTTCTTGACCAACATAGTGAGCCCAACCACCACCTGTTTGCCCAACACAGCCACACATATGAAGCAGGTTCATAATTGATCGGTAAGATAGGTCATTGTGATACCAATGGTTAATGGCAGCACCCATAATCACCATTGATTTACCTTTGGTTTTAGACGCGTTATACGCAAACTCTCGACCAGTTCGCTCAATATCTGCCGCCTTTACGCCTGTGACCTTCTGAGCCCAAGCAGGTGTATAGGCAACTTCTGCATCAGAGTAATCAGAAGTTACATTCTTACCCCCTAAGCCACGATCAATACCATATTGCGCGATTTGCAAATCGAACACTGTTGCCACCAAGCAAGTTTCTCCATTAGCAAGCTTGACCTTGCGCACAGGAACATTACGATATAAAAGATCCTTCTCACCTGGAGTAAAGTGAGGGAACCCAACCGATGCAATTGCATCTGGATTATCAATAACAGTCAGTTGTGCTTTTATTTTTTTACTTTTCGAACCTGCTTGCTCTAGCAAATTCCACTTACCATCCTCACCCCACCTAAACCCAATACTTCCGTTTGGAGCAACAAATGCGCCTGTTTTCTCATCAAAGACAATTGTTTTCCATTCTGGATTATTTTCCTCACCTAAAGAGTCAGTTAAATCCGATGCTCTTAAGAATCGATCTGTGACATACCCTTTACCGTCTTTTCTTAACAGTACCTGCATAGGCATATCTGTGTATTTGCGCGCATACTCCTGAAAGTATGGGTCCTGATTCTCGATATAGAACTCTTTCAGAGCAACATGCCCCATTGCTAGAAACGCCGCAGCATCAGTGCCTTGTTTGATAGGCATCCATAAATCAGAAAACTTACAGAACTCTGCATAATCAGGCGCCATTGCAACAATCTTGGCGCCTTTATAACGAACCTCAGATGCAAAATGGGCATCTGGCGTTCTAGTCATAGGTAGATTTGCACCAGTAATAATGATGTAAGTTGAGTTATACCAATCAGCCGCTTCAGGAACGTCTGTTTGCTCACCCCATGTTTGTGGACTAGCGGCTGGCAAATCACAATACCAATCATAGAAAGAGCCGCAAGCGCCGCCAATAAGGGAAAGATATCTAGATCCCGCGGCGTAAGAAATCATCGACATGGCAGGAATTGGTGAGAAACCAAAAATCCGATCAGGTCCCCATTTTTTGATGGTATATACATTCGCCGCCGCAATAATCTCATTAACTTCATCCCATGAGGTTCTTACAAATCCCCCGAGCCCACGCACCGCGGTATATGACTTACGTTTAGCCTCATCAGATTGGATTGCTTCCCAAGCCTCCACAGGGTCTTTACCCGACTTTCTTTCTACCCGATACAAATCAAGTAGGCGCCCCCTAATCAAAGGGTGCTTTATTCGATGTGGACTGTACAAATACCATGAGAAGGAAGCGCCACGCTGACACCCTCTTGGCTCGTGATCTGGAAGATCTTCACGTGTTCGAGGGTAATCTGTCTGTTGCATTTCAAAAGAAACGAGTCCATTCTTAACAAAAATCTTCCATGAGCACCCTCCCGTACAATTCACGCCATGAGTTGACCTGACCACTTTGTCATGTTGCCAACGACGTCGGTAAGCATCCTCCCACTGACGATCCTCGTTGGTAACGATTCCATGGTTATCAGAAAACGTTTCCTTCACCTTGTTGAAAAACTTTAATCTATCTAAAAAATGACTCATGACATTTACTCCTTTTATTCTTTTGACTTATGGATTCTTAATCTCGCTAGATGCGCGAAGATAAAACCACCAGTTCAGTAAAAGACAGAACGCGTAGAAAACAGCAAACCCATACATCGCCATTTCTGGGGTTCCTGCTTTGATTTGCCCCTTAATGACTTCTGGCGCGATGAATGATCCATAAGCAGCCACAGCTGAAGTCCATCCAAGAACAGGACCCGCTTGCGTACGATCAAAGATGATGCCCACCGTCCTGAATGTAGACCCGTTACCGACACCAGTAGCGGCGAAAAGAATGACAAAAACCCATAAAAATTGATTGAAGAAGATTTCTGGAGTGGCTGAATGATAGGCTTCCATCATCACATAACCCGCGTAGACCGATGCAACAACCATCACCGCAGATATAAGTTGTGTAACGATTGACCCACCTACTTTATCTGAAACCCAGCCCCCAACAGGTCTAGCCAAGGCACCAACAAAAGGACCTATCCAAGCATAAGTTAAGGCTGATGGCGCTGATGGATTTTTCACGTGCGTCCATACTTGGGTGGCTGTATCAAAGATGTGCTGATCGCCAAAAATAACCGTAATTGATAACGGCAAGGCCATTGAAAATCCAATAAAAGACCCGAAAGTCACCACATAAAGTGCTGTCATTGACCA
>CAITZA010000087.1 GCA_903896745.1 uncultured Desulfomonile sp.
AGATATCATTAAGTTCGGAGCGATAGAAATCAAATGGATTTACATCGCTACTGTGGATTATCCTGGCGGTTTGTTTGTTGGTGGGGAGCTGGCTCCGACGCCGTGGACCTCAATCAGCGAGGTAAGCATTAACGACCAAAGGATCAGATGGTACAAGAAGGACATGGGTCACATAAAGTGGTCAGGGCCCATTGATCAGCTATGGGAGAATAATGATACGGGACAGGAACCATCCAAATAGCGAGATGTTCAAAAGTGAGCAATACGGGGTCGCTGTTAAGTTATTGAGTTTTCGAAAAAGCCTTTAGAGCCAAGGGGACACACGCTCTCGACACCGTAACGGGATTGATTCGGCCCTGTCTCTAAAGCCAGCCTTTTCGGGCCTTCGAGAAGGTCAGTGGCAGCCACCAGAAACGGCTGCGGCTTTTCATACACAGATGATTACAGTGGTGACTCATTTTCAGGTTATGGCGGGTCTTACGACGCCGAATTGGACCGCTTTTGGTGGTATTAGCGTTGTTGCGATTGATGGGGGCATGGTTCCGGGTAAGGTACTCCCCATTGTCTAGACAAAAAATGGGGTTAATTAAGGTGTAAAATTGAAGCCTGCACGGGGTCAATATTTGAACAGCTATTCACGTATATCTCATAGGGGGTCCTATACCCTAGGGACTTGTGTAATCGCTCCATATTGTAGAAGAGGAAGTATCTGGCTAATCCATTGCGGGCATCAGAGACTGTTTCATAATCATGCAGATAGACCTCTTCATATTTGACAGATCTCCAGAGACGCTCGACGAAGATATTGTCATAGCTGCGGCCACGACCGTCCATACTGATCCTTATGTCTCCTTTTTCCAGGCGACCAGTGAAGTCTGTGCTGGTGAACTGACTGCCCTGATCGGTGTTGAAGATCTTAGGTCTTGATAACCCAAGGGCCTGTTCGAGTGCTGAAAGACAGAAGGCTGTGTCCGGTATTGTCGAAATCTCCCAAGACAAGACAAAACGACTATACCAGTCCATAATAGCCGTGAGATAGACAAACCCTTGCAGCATACGGATGTAGGTGATATCGGCACACCACACCTGATCCGGATGATCGATCGTTAGTTTACTCAGAAGATAAGGGTACTTCTTATGTGCCTGATTAGGATGGCTTAATCTGGGCTTCGGATAGATAGCCTCTAGCCCCATCAGACGCATCAACCTGCGTATCCTCTTTGGGTTAACCTCATGGTCCTGACGCCTGAGCCAGGCTGTCATCTTCTCAACGCCATAAAAGGGCGTCCTGGTGAATTGCTCATCGAGCAGATTCATTAATAGCTGATTATATCCATCGTCTCCTGACGATACATAGTAATAGGAGGACCGGGGTAGACTCAAAAGCTCACATTGTCTATTAACAGGAATAATGGAATTCCCAGGGTCAACCAATCGCCGCTTCTCATCTAAAGAAGCATTTGGGACTTTTTTTTGAGCCAGTCCACCTCCACTTTGAGTTGGCCAATCTGGCGATAAAGCTCCGAAACCAAAGCGTCTTGCTCCCTATCTTTCTTATGGCGATGCTTGGAAAATAGATCCGGAAGTGCTTCAAGAACCTGTTTCCGCCATTGTCCAATTTGATTGGGATGAATCCCAAATTCACTGGAAAGCTGGGTTAACGTCCTTTCCCCTCTAATGGCTTCTAACGCTACCTTGGCCTTAAATGCACTATCATGGGCCTTCCGAATGTCCCTTGCCATATCCTGTCTCCTTTCTAATATGGCAGGCTAACATCCACCTTATTCCACTGTCCAGTTTTTGGGGAGTATTATAATAAGCAGGATATTCAATCAGTAACAGGCATGCTCTAAAAACGGTGTAAAACTTGGTGGGAATCCATGGAGAGAACTGGGGCATCTTTGGTTATCTGTGTCCCAAAGGAAGATGGGAAAATCATTTTTGAAGGTCTTGCGGGCGAACGACATACATCAAACTCTTGATCCGACTAGAGGTATTACACTGATCAAAAAGCAACAAAACGGAAAGGGGCAGCCGGCATCGGCTAACCCCTTGATTTCTGGTGCCTGGGACGAGAATCGAACTCGTACACTCGCGAGGAGCGAGGGATTTTAAGTCGCTTTTTGGGCATTTCACACGATTTCATAATGTGTCATAATATACCAAGAAAATCTTGACATTCCAATATCTTACCTGATATTATCTTTTCTGTCGTATCATTCAACAACATACTGCATATCCTAAAAAGTGGGGGGTATGTGGGGGTAGAATGGGGGGAGAAACGAACCGAGAGATTCTATTTTTTGACCGGAGGCAAGACGAGGAATGAAAAAATATCCGACTAAATATCCCGGAGTCAGGTATTCCGAACATCCGACACGGAGACACGGAATACAGCGCGACAGGTATTTTACAGTCAGGTTTCAGGTTGATGGAGGACGGCATGAGGAGGGGGCCGGATGGCTTTCCGAGGGTATGACCGCGGAAAAGGCGGCGGGCATACTTCA
>CAITZA010000088.1 GCA_903896745.1 uncultured Desulfomonile sp.
CAACTCGTCAGGCTCACACGATGCACAGCCTGTTCTTCAAAAACCGATTTTTTTGGGATGGGCGGCCCTCTAAATTGAGACGCCCGGTCCACGCAAGGAGCTAAAGTCCCCCCTCGGAGAAGGACTTCAGTGATCACATATAGAGCAAGAATGGCGCCGTCTTGAAGGAAGTGGAAAACGACGTGTTAACATTCTGACAATACAAAAGAAAAGGATGGTATCAACTATTTTGATGCGCTGATCATGCCCCCCCAAAAAAGAAGATGGGTGGATTACACCCATCTTTTTGAACCACTCGGTGGCTGATTTGAAATACGGCCCCCAAAATGAGGAAAATTGACGCAATGGAGGTTTACTCAATGAGCTTCAGGAAGTCAGGATGAACCTGATATCCTAAATCCATGGCATGTCTCGCATGAAACCTGGCCTTTTCATTATCGCCCTTGTAGAAAAATGATACCGCCAGGTTATTGTGGGCCATACCCGAACCCGGTTTTAGCGTCACGGATTTAAGGTTGTGGTCTAAGCTTTTGTCAAAATCTCCCAGACTCAAATACGCGTTTCCCAGATTAATGTGAGCGATCAGATTATTGGGATCGAGCGCCAATGCCTTGTTCAGGCTATGAATGGCCTGTTCGAGGTTGCCTTTCGCCATGAATGCAATACCAATGTTAACACAGCCTTCGACGAGATCCGGTCGGAATTCAAGCGCTTTGAGGCTTTCCTGTATGCAACCGTCATAATCGCCCTGTTGAAGGAGAACTGCAGCCATGTTTATTCTAGCCTCAAGCATGCCTGGCTTCAACTTAAGGGCCTTTTTGAATTCCGCCAGGCTATCATCCAACTGACCGTTCTTTGACAAACCAAGTCCCAAATTGTAATGCGCGCTCGCCGAGTCTGGCATTTCTTCCACGGTGCTGGCCAAACTCTCTATCGTCTGGTCCTCTGACCCATTTCTATTGTCTTCCAGCAAACTATTCGTCATTTAGCCTCCAATATCTGGTTGGAACATTCAAGAGTAAGGATCATGATCTTTTTGTGATACCTGTGAGAATGGCATGGCATCTACACGATGTCGCCATAATAAAGCTATTTAGCTCGGAGGTTTTATGAATTGTTTCCATAAGATCTCCGAAGTAGAATCCGCCAATTCCCGGAAGAAGCTGTTGGCTTCTTATAACCACCACGGGCGAACCTTCCTGCTCCAGGTTTGACAATTTATTATACATTGGGGTCCTGATCTCTCCAGTGACTGAACAGGATTCAGATTCCGGGCAATCATCCGGACACAGAAAATCAGCATAGCTACAGCATACATTGTATCTGTCCACTCTGTAAATATTGGGCAGCGTGTTCAACATGTCATCATGAAGAACACAGAGGTTGTATGCGCCATAAAGTCGGAGGAGACAAGCGGCGGCTAGATGGAAAGGAACCGTCGGTATGATAAACGTGTCGAAATGGATGTAGGAAAGAGCGCAAATATATTGCACAACATCCGTCTCCAGGAAGCTAACCTGAAGGTTATTATCAAGACTTCCATCTCCTGTTTCAATGTCTAAAACGACAATTTCCGAAACCCAGTTCTCTTGAGATAAGCGTGATACCGCAATGTGACCAAATTTTCCATATCCGGCGATGAGAATTTTCATTTTACCGATGCCTTGATGACACGAATCTTGCCGGCCAGATCGCGACGGAAATTGGTTTGATCATACAGTTCTCCCGACTCGATGATCTTGTTGACTGCCTCCGCCTGGCCATCTCCAATTTCCAAAATGAGACTGCCACCCTTACGCAAATATTTGGGGGATTCAGCTATGATGTGACAGATAATGCTCAGACCATCATCTCCACCATTTAGAGCATCCACGGGTTCAAAATTAACAATTTCCGGCGCCAGACTGGAGAAATCATTTGAAGGTATGTATGGTGGGTTGGAGTAAATCACGTCAAAAATAGGGCATATCCTGAAAGGGCTCAGCAGGTCGGCCTTCAGAGGCAAAAATCTCTGACCACATCCGAGATCTATGGCGTTCCTGACTGCCAACTCTAAGGCCAGTGGATTAATGTCGGTCCCTACAACGGTTGTATCGGAATTTTCGCGTAAAACGCTTATCGAGATGGCTCCTGAGCCAACGCCTATCTCAAGAGCCAAAGGATTCCTGAAATGTCTCAATTCCTCTATGACAACCTCTACCAAGGTTTCACTGTCGGGTCTCGGGATGAGAACTCCTTCTAACACCTTGAAAGGAAGTGACCAGAATTCTTTGCTCCCTACGATTAACGACGCCGGTTCCCGGGTCGATCTTCTTATTACAAGCTTGCGATAAGAATTCTTCTCGGACTGGGACAGCGGCCTTTCTAAATTCAGGTACAAACCAACGCGAGTAAGTTTCAGGCAATGCGCAAGAAGCACTTCAGCATCCAGACGGGGTGTTTGACACCCCTTGGACGCCAGGTAACCGGCTGTCCATTCCAGGATACGTTTTACCGTCCAAATATCTTTTCCAGTGTCTGAGAAGTTCATTCCTGTCAATCAATCCGGGCAAAAGGCCTTATCTTGAACGCCGACCATAAGACCTGACATCTTAATGAAAAAAATGAAAAAGCGGATTTCTGTGATTCTGCCAACGACACATCCGGCATGAGGAGAACTTGCGCCTGATAAGATAAGATAAACCCGGTTCAGAAATTGGCAAATAGCCAGGTCGAGGTTGTTTGATGGGAACATTCGTTTCACGCTTGTGACGGAAAATAACCCCATCCTGTCCTGCCTTCGAGACTCTGGCGCCCTATTTAGAGTCTCACTCCCCCCAAATATCCAAAAAATATGTGAAAGGACGATATAGCATGGGGGAAGGACGTAACTTCCCATGATCCGGCGGCGCCTACGCATGTGTGCAGGCTACCTGTGTCTGATAAGGAGCCTCCAAAACCCGCTGTCAAACTAAGAAATATCTCCCCAAAATATTTTTCGGAAACGATTTCTCAGGAACACCGGGACACGCGCTCAAAAAGTCCTGATATCGTCATGTCAACCTGCAAACTCAAAAATGGCGCCTATTTCTTTTTTGCTATCTCAATATCCTGGAGTTTTTGGAACTCAATTTTCATGTCTTCAATCGGTGTCATGGTGGCCTTTCTAGAGGTAGTGATCATTTTACCTCGCACCAGACCATATTCAACCGTTTGCGGATAATGGAACTTTCTCTTTGAAATCCTTCGTTTGTCGATCCACTGAGCCTGATGAATTGGCAGGTAAAACGAAAATCGGAAAGGCTCCAGAACAATATGAAAATGATAAAGGTCGAAATAACCTTCTTCGAGTTCAAGCTTGCATTTTGGGGTCAAATACATTCTGAGGTGGTGTTTGTTGGAGCCAGTTTCTGCCTCCCAAAGCTTCTTGGCCTCAGGAGAAAGATTGTAAATTTCCCTGTCCCCTCTTCTTACATAGTTGACCGTTAAACAACCGTGCCCGCTCTTAAAAATCTTTTCAAGGACGTTATGCTTGATAGGAAAAAGATCTGCGCTTGTTTTGGTTTCATGAACAAGAAAACACAAGTAGTAGCAAGCCATGGCAATTTCTTTTTCGGGAGAAGGCATGGAGTTAATTTCCTCCAGATTGGCCAGATGCAATTTGACCTTTTCAGGCATTACAGACTTGGTTTCCTTGGGTTTTTTGGGTCTGGCCGGGGTTGCCCCAAATCTCATTCCTCGTGGATTCGGAAGGAAAGGCTTCAAGCCCTTGTCCTCACGTTTATAGACAATTATTGGGTCCCTTCTGGGAGGTTTTTTAGGCATTGTTTTCTCCTTGGCCCGGATGCGTGCGCCAGTGATCGCTGCTAATCCCAAGAATTACCTCCATCGGATTCCGATCCACGGAAGCAATTCTATCCAAGCTAAAAATCCTACATTAATGAACAGAATGTTACTGGATTGTTAACTGCCAGCCATTTCAAAGATTGCTGTCTGGAACCAAAAATAACTTTATGACTTGGTTCGAGCACTACCCCATCTGCGCGCAATCGGTATAATGGATTGGTCATGTATACGCTAGTGATATTTGAAGGTGAACCTGTTTTCAACCGGATTAGCGAACTTTGAAAAAAGCCGGCTCACTCCCTCAATCTTACCTCTAAACATTTAACGCAAAGTAATCAAGAGAAATCTTTCCAAAGATTGCAATCAAGTTGCATAGATGAAGGCGTAGAGTTATAAAATCTGGTTGGAGGATAACATGGAAATGGAACAAATTTCATCATCTACTGAAAAAAAATCCTTATCAGAGCATGAATCAAAAAAACTCCTAACCCGATATGGTATTCCTTTCTCGAAAGAGATTCTTGTCACCAACAGGGACGAACTCTCCGCCGCAGCCCACCAGATCGGCTTTCCTCTTGCCCTCAAGGGTTGTTCTGATCAGTTTACTCACAAAACTGAAATGAATCTGGTTAGCCTGGATGTCAAAACCCTGGATGAGGCTAACATCGAATTTGAACGAATTAATCAAATAATGTCGGACAGAGGCGCCGGAGTCCTGGTTCAGGAGATGGTTCAGGGCAAACGCGAACTCATGGCAGGACTAACACGCGACGCGCAGTTCGGCCCATGCGTTGTATTTGGTCTTGGAGGCATCTTCACCGAGGCTCTTGAGGATGTTTGTTTCAGGATGGCCCCAATAAACAAAAAACAGGCCTACGAAATGTTTCACGATATTCGTGGAAAAAAACTTCTGGGCGCAATGCGCGGCATGGAACCGGTAGATCTGGATGCGCTTGCAGAAATCCTCGTGGCTCTCGGAAAACTGGGAATGGAAAGAAACGAGATACAGGAAGTGGATTTGAATCCGATAATAGTCAGAAATGGCAAACCTGTTGCTGTTGACGCGCTTGTGGTCACCAATTAAATCCGGCTAATGTCCGTGTAACGCCTGAAGATTCCGGCTATTCTATATCCCCTCATCACGCCCTGAATTGCCAGGAAAAACCTGGCGCTGACTCTTGAGGCTTCTTGTCATGGCCATCCTGGTCTTACTCCCAGGGTGGCTTTTCCATTTTCATTAATTTGTCGAACCAGCTCAGAACGGCTTGCTTACTTAATAATCTACTTCATATAGTCATAAAAAGCAGTTATTAGAATAAATAGGTTGTGCCAAGTATAACAAAACTTTATCAGGATATAAAATATACTTAATACAATATGTTAAACGCATAAAATGTTATTTTTATGACCTAAAAACACGCGATTTGCAGTTTTGACTAAAGCTCTATTTCCAATATCTGATATTTGTAAATAATTATAGTGACATAAGATAATAGAGGTTTAAGTAGATACAATATAAAAGTGTGTTATCACAGATAGATGAGATTTTTATATAAAAAATACTTGACAAAGAGTTTGTATCCTACTAGAAGTTGCGCACCTGCATCAGTCCTACCATATAAAACCTTCCACTTACTCCTACTAAAAGTCCTACCCGTTGCCCCAGAGGGGGTCCCGCCTTTTTTGTACATATTAAAATATAATGATATCAAATAAATAGGCTTGAGTCGCCGTAACTGAAGAAGCGATAGCGATGCTTAATAGCTTCAGCATAACACTCTTTTATCATTGGAATACTTGAAAATGCGGACACGAGGGGTAGCAAGGTTGAGTGAGGCAGATGAAAATTGGTTAACATGGCATCTGGAATCTTGAACCTGTAACCTGGTTTAATAAATAAATCAGTAGATTGAGAGCCATATATAACAGTTTCATCATCTATGGCGGCCGATTCCAGGGTTCGCATCGAGGTGCTTCCTACCGCTATGACTCGACGATTGGATCGGATGGCAGAATTGATGGAGGCCGCCGCCTGTTCGGGAACTTCAAATAATTCTGTCTCCATCCTATGATTTCTGATGTCTGGAGTCCTCATGGGCATGAATGTGCCGATTCCCACATGAAGCGTAATCATGACGACACTGACTCCCATTTCTTTGATCCGGGACAGTAACTCATTGGTAAAGTGCAGTCCTGCTGTTGGGGCGGCCACAGAGCCTGGAGCTTTTGAATAAATTGTTTGGTATCTTTGGTCATGCTGAACAGTTGTGTTGGCTCCGGACTTTATATATGGAGGCAAGGGAGTCAGTCCGTAATTTTTTAAAAAACGAAGAAACTCATTTTCGGGGCATGGGAATCGTATCAAGGCTCTGCCAGGCGCCAACGGATGTTGAGTTACCAGTAAAGTGTGATCATCCAGAAGGATTGGCGATCCTGCTTTTAGTGGTTTACTAGTCTTGACCAGGCATTCCCGGAGGGTTTCATCACGGGCAGAATCAGTCTTCATGGGTATCCCGGGATTTAGCACGAGAAGTTCAACAGATCCGCCCGTCGATTTATGGCCCTTCAGCAATCCGGGGATTACGCTGGTTTGATTTAGCACAAGGACGTCAGATTCTCTCAGGAATATGGGCAGATCTCTAAACAGTCGATGGTCTATGGATGAATTGCGCCTGTTTATGACCATGAGCCTGGATTCATCGCGAATTGCTGCAGGTTCCTGTGCAATAAGTTCCGGCGGAATGTCATATTCATAGGTGGATAATCGAAATTCGTACGGAATATCTTCCGGATGGTCTTCATTGCCGATATTTGTTCGAAGTTCCAATGTCATGGATGGTAAAAATGTGGTTCTGAGGTCTAGGCGCTCAGCGCATTGCGGGCAAAATAAACAATTATTAATCCGAACAATGTCAAAACTGCGCCGAAAATTCTGAGGACAGTGTCAGGCTGCTGTTGAACCACCGTCATCACGGACTTCATTTTTTCAGGAAAGGCGAAGTATGGGAGACCTTCAACAACCATCACCATCCCCATCACGCACAGGAAAAGCTCCATTTTCTTGCTCCGGATTCACATCTGGTTTACTGGGGAAAATTCTTCCGAACAGGATCTGATGTGATCTCTGGTAATTCTAAAAAGTACCACGGCGAAAACCCCAAAATATATGAACGGTTCAACTGAACCCAGCAGAGAAAGCCAGTTAAGAAAGAAATCGATAACCACTGGAATGATCATGGATATAGCTGTGAACCTGACAGCCACTGCGTATGGTATTGGACACGACAACCGCTTTGTAATAATCATTGGAATTAAGGCAAAAAGGCATATTTGCGCCGTCTTTGCTACCAGAAAATAACAAATGAAAACAGTCCAGGCGATAAACCAGATTTTTGGGGAATATTCTCTCAAGGCGCCGAGCAATGTGGTGGAGTTGATTACCATGTCAGGCAAATCCCTGAATGAAATTTCACTGAGCTGGTCATGATTCTTGAAAACCATGAAATCCTTTGTGATGGCAATTCCATAGGGAGTTTCCCTGATGAGCTCGTATGCCTCGCGTTGTTTCTTTTCACGTGTATCTATGACCAGAGTTACGTCTTTGTCGTATGAAGACGTTATATAGTGAGGCTGTCGTTCCTTTATGGAGGCTTTGCCGTTTTTTATTGAAATTTCGGGAATGGTAGAGTCGTAGCTGCTTTCGATTTTCTCCAGGAAAAGTTCCACCCCTGGAGTTAGGGACAGGATCATGGACCATGAACTTAACAGCGCTGACAGCGCCACAATAATAGTGACGTGTTTCGATGACAAAGCTTCCAGAGCCTTCGTTATGGACATACTCAAGCCTCATGCAAAACGCTGGCCTTATGCGACAGCGCCAACAAAGCGAATCCACTTACTGTGGACATGATGGATATGTTCGTATCAAGCGGTAACTTCACCACCTGACACCTTGACCAGTGACCCGTCAGAAGCTCTTAATAGAAGGGCCCCCATCTCATCTATGCCTTCGGCAACGCCGGTCACGTCGGATCGGCTCAGCATGCGCCCCCTATGAGCCCACTTCCTGACCCACAAATCCAGAAGGATGCTAAAACCATGTTCAATCGATTGAGTGTAGAGCTGATGCATACATTCCAGAAATGAGACTGCAACTTCCGAAACGTCAAACGCCCCTGAACCCAAACTATGCATGGAAGTCACCGCATTTCGGAGTTCTAGAGGAAAATCCGCTTCCGTTGAGTTGACGTTCAAACCCAGCCCAATTATGACGAAATCAATCCTGTTGGAGTTTATTTGCGCTTGAGGAAGAATTCCAGCGATTTTCCTGTCCCCTGATATGATGTCATTCGGCCACTTCACCCTAACAACGCTGTGTGGGCAGAATTGCTCGATGG
>CAITZA010000089.1 GCA_903896745.1 uncultured Desulfomonile sp.
ACGCGAAATATCCGGCTCTGTCCGGCAAAAGGCCTGTAAACGCTTCAGCGTCTCAGCCCCATACCGGCAGCTTGTCATTATATGATCAAGATACTTGGCTATCTTTGGTTTGTCAGGGGAGGAATCGAGACGGATCCACGCCATCTGGCACGCCCCCATCGCGATCTGAAGAAGATTGTTGAAATTGTGAGCAACACCAGCGGCAAGCTCTCCAACAGCCCTCAGCCTGTCACCCTCCCGGAACTTGCGCTCCGCCGCCTTTTGCTCGGTCAGGTCAGTTACCGAAAAAACAAATCCGCGCGATCGGTCAGGCCCGCGAATCTGTCGACCAACGATAAGACACGGGATTTTAAGACCATCCTTATGGGTGAGTTCAAATTCGAGCCTTGCCACACCCTCAGATTCGAGTTTCCCGGTCACAGACTGCTTTAATTTCGAAAAATCCCCTTCGTCAGGAAATATGCTCGTCGCGTCAGCCCCCGTAAGCTCATCCAAATCCCAACCTATTATGTCCGCAAAACCCTGGTTCAGCCACTGGAACTTCAGGTCCCGGACCAGCAGGATGCCGGCGCTCGTCGAACCAAGAACCGCAACAAGCAACTCCGTCGTATGCTGAAGACGCTCATACTCCTCCGATAACAACGCTGCCCTATCCTGGACCTCCTCAAGCCCGAATATGTACTCCTGCAACCGACGGCGCTCGTTTTCTTCAGCAGTCAGATCATTCTTCTTCATTGTTCCGCAATTCCATATCTTTCAGTCCCGTGAAACACGCAACCCGCCTCTGTCATTCCCGTGAAAACGGGAATCCATAACTCGCGCCGACCTAATGCTCCTAATGCCTCGCAACCCGTTCCGTCCTGCAAAACCCACAACATTGGGGCCTCTCGTATTTGTCCATATCAGGACATCAATTCTCCGGATCAAATATTTTCAAATGACTTCAACTGTTGCAGGATATTCGCGAAATCCGTCGGTTTGGTAATGTATGCGTTCGCCCCGGCTTCAAGGGCCTGTCTGCGATCTGCGGGCGTCGCAAGGGCTGTCAGCATTATAACCGGATGATCACACATGCGCGCATCCCCTTTCAGCCGACGACAAACCTCATTTCCATTAAGACCCGGAAGACTCACATCAAGAATCAAGGCGTCCGGCGACTCACGAAAAGCCACTTCAAGCGCCTCTATCCCATCATAGGCAACCACCACCTCGTATCCCAGCGACTCCAGCTTGCGTTCAAGATACGAACAGATCGAAACCTGATCATCTACAACCAGTATTTTCCTGATCCTCACTCTCACAGGCCTCCAAATGGGCACGCGCATCGTTCCCGACTGCAGAGTTTCCGAGTCCCCAACATTTGACTAAACTATGATTTTTGTCCTTGCGACTGGCCGATACGAAAAGAATGACGCCACTGATGCCTATCCGGACGTCACCGAGTAAGAAACCGTATTAATTTAGTCGTAATATGAACGCCTTGCAACTTGTGGCATCCATGACAGACTCTAGTTCGTTACCCACGATTAAATTACAATTTCTGTCAGTTTCACATATATAGAATTTTAGAACAGCATGTCAACCTGAATTTTGGCGCACATCAAAAAAAACTTGACCTTTAATGTTATTTTAAAGCTTAATGCCGCAGGGATGACGCTCGCATTGAAAGCACACAGCAGGCGAGGTTTAATCGTATGAACAAACAGGTACAGGACGCTTCTCCAGTAACCGGTGAGGATTCCCAGGCAGGCCCTCCACGTTTGATATCCAACCAGATGGGGGTCTATTACAGCAACTGCGCGATGGTGGCCATGAGCCCGCGCGATATTTCCCTCTACTTCGGCCGATATGTCCCGACTCGAGAC
>CAITZA010000090.1 GCA_903896745.1 uncultured Desulfomonile sp.
AACCTTTAGAGCGGTCACGTCGTTAAATATTGCTGCAACCTCTCCGTTGGGCAATTTGTAAATCTCACATTCCCACCAGCCTTCACTCCTCCAATCTTTATAGTATTTGGCCGGAATAGTCTCAGACAGGCCCGTACTGGAAACTCGTCGCAGAGATTCCGGAAGCTCGTTCAATTCGCTCCCCGGAAATATTTCGAGGATTTTTTTTCCAACCAATTTTTTTTTGGTAACCTGGAATTTCTCATTGAAGAATTTGTTGGAATCGATAAAAACAAAGCCATTACCTTCATCAACTTCCTCAAAAACAGCTAGACCAAAAGGTACATTTTCGAAAAGGGAACGACAGTTCTCATCTTTATGTTTGAGGGAAACTAATTCGCGATCGCAAGAACCGTATTCTGAAATATCATCGTTGTCTATCATCAATAATTTACCTTGTTAGCGTGGCTCCTTGCGGAGGAGTGACTTCAAAATTTATTCAACTTACATAGTTGTTATGTGGGAATTGTTTATAGATTGCGCCCCAACGGTGAGAGATTAAAAAACGGTCAGGAAAAATGTGCATAAATATCAATTGTTACTAACTCAAGCGCAAAAGATACAGTTTCCCCACTTATGTTGAGTATTTACTAAACGGCAAAAAAAGGCAAGCTCAAAAGAGTCATCACTATGAAGCATGTTTTTTTAACCGGACAAATGGATATAGGGTCCCAGCTACATGAAGCTCTCTAGTCTTAACCTGCCGAAATCCTGGCGGCATGGGGACCGTCACTTGGGACATATAGCGTTTCTTGCACGTATTGCCGAAATGAGACCAAAATTGGAGATAATATACCTTTGGTTGACCAGTTCACGACGGGAGCGCCGTAGAGTTGAGAAATCCGAGCCCGGCCTTGTCCTGTCATGCCGGACTCGATCCGGCATCCACGACTTCTGAATTCCCGCTTTCATGGGAATGACATATGAACTCTGCATTCAATCGCGCTTATTTTTGAGAATGGCTATAAAACAAAGAAAGACATTGCCCAGTAAATCTACTGTGTAGTATGCTCAACAATGAAAAAAGACATCTATTCGGATAAGGGTCACGGTCTTCCACGGTTGGACTGGAGGAAAAATATTTCACGTTAATTATCAACAGCCAGTATTGGATTTATGCCTTGAAACCGCCATATCTCCTTTTCCACATTTCAATTTCTTTTTCATCACAAGAACCTGCGCTCGGAACCACAGCGGTGATTCGTGAATCGCCAGAGAGGGGCTGATGTCTGGAAAAATGGCCAGAGTAATGGATGGTATGTCGGAACTGATGGTGCTCTCGAACTATCCTCAAGCAAAAAACATCATGATTTTCGGCTTTGATTTCGAGGGCGCCCTAGATCTTGATGCAATGAACCTTGCATTGAGCAAGGCATTGCGGAAGTTTCCGGAATTCTCAAGTTGCGTGAGGGAATGCCGCATAGACAATGAACAGCGATTGGCCTGGTTCCAGGATTCTGGTTTTCAGCCTCAATTTCGGATGTCAACTCTTGAAGCCCTTGATTGTGGGCTCGGTTTTGAGCATTCGGTGATTTGTGG
>CAITZA010000091.1 GCA_903896745.1 uncultured Desulfomonile sp.
CTGTCCGGGAAGGCACAGTAACCGCTGCCAGACAAGCCTCCCTAGTCGCATCTATGTTCAAAAACTGATTGGCTTTGGAGTCGTTGAAATCTAGAAGTATATTAAAATCAGACTGAATGTATTTCAATGCCAGAGTGAGATTTTCGAGCAAATGCCCGGTATCAAGCAAGTGGTATCTATACGCTCTTTCTCTATATTTCCAGGAGCTTCTGAAGAAAATAACGGTCAGGAAAAAAACCAGTATCGGATTTTCAAATTTCGAGGGCGAAAAAATCTCCTCAAGCTCGGTTCTGGATGCCCCGCCAGGCAATTTTTGCAAAGAATTCCTGGCTACGTTATGATGATAACGTCCGGGTTCCAGTCCATCTACATTGATTGCGCAAATATACGTCTCAAAAGGATAAAGAGCGCCTGCCGACGCTACGCTCCTGTAATAGAAGTATGAAGCGCCATACCTGGCTTTGGCGGTTATTGTATGACAGAGAGTCAAAACAGAGCTAAGCGACGAGTGACTAAAAGAACTCTCAGGTGTAGTTTCAAGCCTGTTGTCGTGTAAATCTGATAAAGACACCTGGGAAAAGTTGCCCGGTATTACCAGAGGGAGATGCTCAATTCCACCATATTCCTTGAAAACGGAAGGCTGATTGGCCCAATCCAGGGCATGCCCCCTCATATCAAAACGGTCATAACTCGTGAAATCCTGATAATCCAAAGCGGATTTGAACATCGGTTGTCTTCTCCTGGATCGCAAGTTCCTATTAACGAACTGTCAACCACCCCATGGCATTCGGGAATACACCTCGGAAAGCTTGTCGCGATATTCCTTGAAGAATTTTTCGTGCTCCTTTTCCCAGGCAGACAACATACTGAGAGCTCTGGCAGCCTTACCGGAAGTTTTTTCAGACATTCCGGCATAAAACTCCGAAAGATCCTTTTCTATCAGCCACGCTGTGTTGAATATGGTGACATCTGGAACCATGGAACCCTGAACGCACTGTTCCATGAACTCTTTCCTGCTGCGTTCATCAAAGTAGTTAGTGGAACTTATGGTTTCGAATTCAACCGCTCCTATTTCATTTCCGGATTTAAGGTCGGCGATTATGCCGGAAATAAAATCAATGTGTTTTTGCTCCTCATCAATCAGTCTCTTGAATGCTGATACCGCTGATCCTACGCCCATACGTTCCAGCGATGTCTGGAAAAAACTCATACCGGTCTTTTCCTGATTCAGGGCGTACTCAAATATTTTTATCAGATTGGCGTTTGTCTCCATGTTCCCCTCTCAATAGGATTTTATAAATACACAATATCTTAAACGCGGTCATTCGCTTTATTTAGTCTCAACCAAGCCATCTGAGCCGTTGGCTTCGTTCAGCGCCCGCTTATCCCCAAGGGTGCAACTTCAGGTGGAAGTTTGAACACCCTTAAGTATGAAATATAAACATTTGGAAGGATTAAACCAGAAGAAAAGATGAATTTTTGTTAAATGCGCGCCTTGTTGGCTGACAGCGGCGTAAAATTTCAAGAATCCTGTCAGACTGCAAGATAGCGGGTTTGAATTTCGGTATTGCTGAGCAAATCCTCCCTGGACCCTGTATATCTCAATGAGCCTTTATCAATGACATACCCCCTGTCTGATATTGAAAGGGCAAAGTGGGCGTTCTGTTCGGCCATCAATATCGGGGTTTCCGATTTGAGAGCTACGATAATCTTACCCAATTCCTCAACTATGACAGGGGCAAGCCCCTCGCATGGTTCATCAAGCATTAGAAGCAGCGGATTGCCGGCCAGCGCCCTGGCGATTGCCAGCATTTGCTGTTCGCCACCAGATAGAGCCCCGCCTTTACGATTTTTGAGATGGAACAACATAGGGAACACATCATATATTCTCTTTTTGGTCCAGGCGCGCTGACTGTCTCGAACCGGAAGTTGTGCCACCTCAATATTTTCCTCAACAGTCAGGCCCGCAAATATTCTTCGGTCTTCGGGCACGAAAGCCAAACCGGCTCTTGTGTTATCATAAACCGGTCTGCCGGTGATTTCTTTATCCTGAAAATACACATTTCCGGACCTAGGCGCATTTAGTCCGGATATACCCCTCATTGTGGTTGTCTTTCCTGCCCCATTCCGACCCAGCAGGCAGACTATTTCGCATGGGTTAACATCCAGTGTCATGCCCTGTAAGATATGACTATCGCCATAGAATACATGAATGTCACGCACCCCTAGCATCAAGACTACCCCCTAGATAAGCTTCCCTGACAAAACGGTTGGCTCTTATTTCGTCAGGTGTCCCTTCTGCCAAAGGCCTACCCTGGTTCAACACGAAAATTCTCTGGGCTATGGAAAAGACTACTTTCATGTCATGCTCGGTGATGAAAAAAGTGGCGCCTGACCTGGTGGACAGATCCTTGATGAGATGGATGATTCTCTCAGTTTCTTCCGGATTCATTCCGGCGGTAGGCTCATCAAGCAATACCAGCTTCGGCTTTCGAGCAAGCGCTATGGCGATTTCTACAAGTCTTTTGTCTCCATAAGCCAGCGTAGAGGCAGACCTGTTCGCATAGCGCGTTAGCCCGACCATGTCCAATATCTGTTCGGCTTGCTCCCGCAAATCGGTTTTCCGTCTCAGAGAGTTCAGCAAGGAAAAGCTTTTTCCATTATGAATGATAACTGGCGTTAAAACATTTTCCAGAACCGTCAGTTTGGGAAATATGTTGGTTATCTGGAAAGAGCGCAAGAGTCCAAGGCCGACAAGTTTATGGGTTGGCGCTCCTGTTACGTCTTTACCCTGAAAATAGACCCTCCCGCCAGATGGTTTGTATCTGCCGGAGACTACGTTATAAAAAGTGGTTTTACCAGCGCCATTGGGTCCAATCAGCGCTGTCAGGCAACCCTCGGAAACCGTCAGGGAAACCCCGTGCAGGGCCTGAAATTTTCCGAAATTCTTATGCAGATTCTTAATTTCGAGTAGAGGAGTATTATTCATGTTTCATGACACCCCTCTGTTTTGAAATAAAAGAGGCTGCGGTTCCCAGCACCCCCATGGGGAATAGCAACACAAGCGCAATAAGTATGGCCCCAAGAAATATCATCCAGTTGGTAGTGTATGATGTTATGAAATGTTCCAGGACGAAAAAGATAGAGGTTCCCACCGCAGGACCAAGAAAAACGCCGGATCCCCCAAGAATTGTCATCAGGACTGCTTTGCCGGAGAACGACCAATGCAGCATCTCAGGAGAGGCTATGCGATTAAAAAGCCCAAACAGTACGCCGGCCATTCCGGCCAGGGCCCCGGCTATGGTAAAGGCCACCAGTCGCACTGTTCTGACATTCTGACCCACAAAAGATACTCGTTGAGAATTTTCACGCGTAGCTGTCAGCAAGAGACCGAAAGGTGAATTGACTACTTGGCGTAAAACAACAATACCCAGCGAAACCGTGATCAGGGATAACCAGTAAAAAATTTTTGGATTGAACAATTCCAGCCTGTAAGAGGAAAAAGTCAGAACTGGCAAAGTCAGGATTGTGAGGCCATCACTTCCACCGGTAACGGATCTCCAGTTATGGGCAAGAGTAAACAGCATCATCCCAAAACCAAGAGTAAGTATCGCAAAATATATTTCGTCCAGTCTCACACAAAACCATCCAATGACAAAAGCGAGCAATGCTGTTCCAATAACTCCTACAGCGACACATACCCAGAATGAGCTAGTGAAATGGGCCAGCGTCAAGGCTGAAAAATATGCCCCAGCCCCAAAAAAGCCGGCCTGTCCAAAGGACAGTAATCCGGTATAACCAAACAGAAGATTGAAGCTCATGGCATACAGACTCATGATAATGATTTCTGTCAGGATTATTATCCAGTGAGTCGTGAGAACCAGGGGCGCTAATGCCAAAAAGACCACAATCAGCAGGCCTGTCAGAAAATTTTTGTTTAAAACCCCGAACAAATCAGGACTCCTCTCCAAAAATGCCCCGAGGTCGGGTCAATAGAATGATCGCCAGTAGGATATACGGTAGCGCCATTTGAAAATCCGGCGCCATGGTGGCGCCGAACGACGCCAGTAATCCCAGGATCAGGGCCCCTACGAAGGCGCCGGGAAAACTGCCCATTCCTCCAATAACCACAACAATGAAACTTTCTATAATTATGTGTTCACCTATGGCGGGGCCAACGCTTTGATGAGGAGCTGCCAGAGCGCCTCCCAAAGCAGCCAGCCAGGCGCCAAAGCCGAAGACCGACGTGAACAGTATAGGAGCTCGAACTCCGACTATTTCCGCCATTTCTCTGTCCATGGCCGCCGCTCTTATGATCTTGCCCCACCTGGAGTAACTGAAAAAGGCCCATAATCCCAGACCGAGCGCCGGCCCTATGGCAATCAGGAATAGCCGGTATACAGGATAGGTCTGACCAAAAATTGGAAATACCCCGGCGAGTATGTCAGGTGGATTGACCACATGATGGGCAGGCCCCCAGACAAGGCGAACGCCGTCATCCAGAAACAGCATGATCCCGAAGGTTAAAAGCAACTGAAAACTGACATCACGTCCATACACAGGACGAAGCAAGAATCGTTCAAGCGCTATCGCAAGTAAGGCTACAAACAATGGGGCAAAAATCAGGCCAACCCAAAAAGATGAAACCCATCGCACAAGTTGCATACTCATATATGCGCCAAGCATGAAAAGGGATCCATGGGCGAAATTTAATACGCCCATGACCCCAAAAACTGTGGTCAATCCCATGGAGATCATGAACAGCAGCATTCCCCAGGACAAACCATTCAGCACATTTATTAAAAAGCCTTCCAAGCAAAAGCCTCCAGTAGAGAAAAACGCCGGTAAGCACAACAAATAAAGATTTTTTAAGAGTAATTTTACAAAAAATCCTGATAAACCTATTCCATCTTGCAACCTGTTTCACTCACAGCAGGAGTAATATCTGCTCCCACGAAATTCCTGACAGGTTTCAGGATACGAATTGGCATTACAGGATCTGAAGCGGTTTTTCCCCACATGCCATCTGTTATGGCTTGATGATCCTCGGGACGAATTGTAACCTTTCCAACCGGCAATGTGAGCGAAAGACCGGACAAGGAATCCACAATCTTCTCTTTGTCGGTCGATTTGGCCTTGGAAGCGGCTGCGGCAAAAGCTTTCACTGCAGCGTAAGCGCCATGGGCGTTATAGGAGGGATAAACATCGTATTTGGCCTTGTATGCTTGAACAAAACTCTTGTTTTCAGGGCTGTCATTTCCGTCGAACCAATAACGGGTGCCTACCCACAATCCCTCGGGCATCTTGTCTTTCAGTGTGTAGAGTACTTCGGTGGCTGCCCCGAGTGTCAACAACACTTCACGTTTCCCATCAAAAAATCCCATGTCTGACGCCTGCCGTACAAAGTCTATGAGATTGCCGCCCCAGAGGGATACGAGCACGCCATCAGCTTTTGAACTCATGACTTTGGTAATGTAGGCTGAAAAATCGGTGGTTTTCATTGGAGCGAAAGCGACATCCGACACTGGAACAAAGCCCATGTCAGGTTTTTTCTCCCTGAGGTATTTTTCGAAATATTCCCAGGACTGGTGTCCAAAGGAATAGTCCGGCCCAATAGTCGTCCAAATCCTGGCCTTCATGTCTGCAGCGATGGCAGCGGCCATTTTCATGTTCTGGTTTTCATTCAACGAAATTCTGAAGGTGTATCGGTTGCAGTTCTTTCCGGTCACATCTGGCGTGGCGGCATGAGTTATTATTAAGGGAGTTTTGAGCTCTTTCATTATAGGGGCGACTGCCGAGGCCACACCACTGGAATCCAGCCCTATAACGGCGTCCACTCCATTTTCATAAACCAGCTTGCGGATCACACGTATTCCGACATCAGGCTTGCCGGCGGAGTCCTCAAAGAACGCTTCTATTTTCTTGCCGTTAATCCCACCGCCTTTGTTTATTTCATCAATCGCCAGTTCAGCCCCATGTTTGGCAAACTGTCCGTAAGTCGCAAAAGGCCCGGACATGATATAAACAAATCCGAGTTTTACTGGAGCTTCTGCGGCCATAACGGATGACGCGCCAAACGAAAAAACCAGGAACGACAACATCAAGAAAATGGATGACACTTTTTTCATCTTTTCCAGCCTCCTTTGCCTTTGAAAGAGTTTGAGATTAACGTCCTGCTGAGCAAAACACTACTGACAATCCTCTGCAGGGTACAGGTCAGGAATTGTGACGGCGGTATCCTAGGAATTTACGCGGCCTTCAGCGAAAGGGTCAAACAAGGTGATGTCTTTCATGGCCCCAAATGGGCACACAAGTCCGCACATTCCACAGGCTACGCATTTTGTGACTTCGAACGCTACTTTCCTGTCCGGTTCATGCACCGAAAGGGCTGCAGTGGGACACAAACCTACACACGCGCCGCAGTGAACGCAATTGTCTTCTTCTCGCCACACCTTCTCGCTCAATAGTTCCACTACAACATGGTGGTCCTGGAGAAATTTGATTCCCTGGTCAATAATTTCGTCCGGGCCGCGTAGTTCAAGGAGGATTCTACCTTCTCGACGTGGAAGTATCTTTGCTTCCAGAATGTTGAAAACCAGGTCGAAGTCTTTTGCCAAGCGGTAAATGACCGGCTTGTACATTATGTTGGATTTGAAGATAAGAAGCACATTTTTCGAATTCATGTATGACCCTCATATCTCGATGTATTTGTTAAATGAGCCCGGCATGTTAGCAGACAGGAACGAGTTCCACGGCGCCAAGCGCAGCCATTTTGTCTTCCAGTATCGCAAGACACCCCATGACCCCATCGATTGACATGGCCCATTCGCAAGCCGGGCCCAAATCACCGAATTTCTTTACCCTGTTACCTAAAGCGGTAGCCACAGCGTCCGCCAATGTTGGATCATGCGATAACACTGTCGCGGCGTTGGCCCGACCAAAACTCTTCGATGGCCCAACGAGTCCCGATGAGGTGCTTATGCCGAGTGGAATAACTGTTGGTTCGATTTTCAAACCAATTTTTTCGCTAAAAGGTGACATTCCCGCATAGATTCCTATGACCACGTTTCTTTTTACAAAAATGAAAAGGTCTCCACCATTTTCAATTATCACTTCATCTGAAAGATTCATCAGGCCTCGGCCAACATATTCAGCGACAGCCCCAGCCACAGAAGCCATAGGGCCTACCCCGGCCTTTTGGCCTGCGCGGATCATGCGTGCGGAAACCACAGACTCATCCGATAAAATTTCAATTGGCGAATAACTTGTCAAAAACTCCGCTCGCTGCTCTATAGACCTTTCGATCAGCGCTCTGCATTCACGAACAAGGGCTTCAGTCTCGGAACTCAAATCAGACAAGGCTTTTACATATAAATCAGAAGTCTCGACTGTGACACGGAATGACTTGAAGTCGTCCAGCGTATCAAAAGTTCTGTAACTCCTGGGTTCTTCTATTAAGATCGAAGCTTTCATGAAAGATTCGGAAATCCTTTGAAATCCATAGAGGGTAAAGTTTCGACAGGCTTGCCCAACAAAAATTTCCCCGAACTGATCCAGTCTTTTAGTGTGTTAGCTATTTCAATGGCCGCTGAATAGCTGGATAGGGATGCGGTGGCAATTTTCCTTCCGGCAAAATCGATTTCTCCAGACCTTAGTTGAGAGTAAGTGACATATCCAAGAACAGACCCACCGTCCTGCGGGTATTCCAAACCATAATCAACAATTGGGGCGAAAATTTCTTCATCGCTCACAGCGGTAAACATGGCCATCTCTTCATTGAGCACAGGTACAGGAATCCCAAGGCCAACATTCAATGAACATCCGTAACCGGTTATGGAAGCGCCGCGCAGAAAACGTGCCGACATCTGTTTCATGTCGCCCTGAACTGCAATTGTGCCGGATCCGCCCATTACAACACCGTTTTCAGACCTCTTCGAATGAGCCGTATGCTGAGTTCCCGCCCCTATCACATAACCAACGCCTCCGCCCAGGAAAATTCGAGTTCCCAAGCCAATCGTCCTGTAAAACGGATCATTCAGCAATGGACTCAACTGACCGGATGTCGAGTAATTGGCGTTCATGCAATCGGGTCTAAGAATTCCCATGTATGTGTAAATCGTCTTTTTCGAATTGTTGATGGCGCAATTGTAGTTCTGATAGGCGTTTCGCGGGTTGAGTAGCAAGGTGTCACGGAAGTCATGAATGGTCATGGTTTTTTCGACTTCCCTGTTAGGGTAACAGTCTGTCCCGTATCCATAGGCCTTTAGTGTAACCGGTTTACCGGCTACAAGGTCTTCGATGACATGCCCGCCCCCATACCTGAAGCGCCCCGGGAAAACCTTATTCTGAGGGTCATCCTCTCTCGTCTGCGTAGCTCCAATGTAGCAATCCACTGCCGCTATCCCGGCATACGCTTCAACATCATTCAAGTATACCTTGCTGGCCTTCATGCGAGGATTTGTATGTCCAAAATTCAGCAAAGCTCCTGAAGAGCACATAATGCCGAAAGTGCCCGTAGTAACCACATCGACCTTGCGCGCCGCTTCGATTGGTCCATGTTCACGCGTGACGCCAATCATCTGTTCAGCGGTTACTACCACCACTGTACCTTTTTTTATCTTTTCATTTATTTCTTCAAAAGTTTTGTTAACCTTGAAATCCGGCATGATGTCCTCCAGACGTTAACAACTAATATTAAAAATAATTTTTTAGTCTAAACTTTTTGGGTCCGCTTTACAACATACTTTGAAAAGAGCGGATTGTTGATTATTATACTGATCGGATTTATAGCGCTTCTAAAACAAGGAGTCATAAATGCTGGCCGAACAGGTTAAACTTGAAACAGTCAAAAGCGCAATCGAAGCAATAGACGCCGTTGGTTCAAACAATAGCGGGATGATGGCGGCTCGGGCAATTCACATAAATTTGTTGATACGCCAGGTTCCAGGCGCCCAGGCAAGGTTTGTCAAGACGGTTTATAATGATATCGGCGCTGAAGTAGCCATCAGTAGCGACGCCTATTACGAGAAACAGGGTTGCGTCACCGACATGCTGGTCATGGGAACGATATATCAGCATCGGGAAGTAAAAAGAATTCTGGAAGGCAACCCGGAAATCAAACCAATTATTAACGCAATTGCTTCTGTGGTTGAAAAGACCGTTTAATTCTTAAACATCACCACGCTTATAAAAGGACTATTTGTGATGTTGCCTACTAAACTTTTACCAATAGGCGCATTTATATCCTTTTGCTTTAAGACTCCAGAATCATCGGAACATGTTTCTATTTAGATCCCTGGGCCGATCTCCTGTCACGTTCCGACGCTAACTTGATTATGAGACGATTGTCTCTAACCTCTATACTCTTGTTAGATTCTACGGAAATCTTGTTGGGTGTCAGAGTCAAGCCATGCTCGGTATTGTAAATTTCCAGCACCCGGTCCCTGCCCAGAATTTCGCGCATCTGCAAATCAATCTCCGCTAATTCATCTTCAGCGTTAAACCTGTAAATAGCAAACCGAAAGAGATTATCGCCCCTGATAACTTCCGTAATGTCATCACCAAGCTCTTCAAAAGAATAATGGCCAGGAGATTTTGACAAAAGTTCAACGATCTGTGAACGCTTCATTCCAAGCTTAACATCCTTGTGTCCATCCGGCATTTTTGCCAAAGTAGAACAGGGAAAAATAAGACAAAGAATGAATAACAGAAAAATATACAGCCCTGCCTGGCGACAACCCGAGTTCATGTTCTGTCCTCCAAAAAGAAACCGTGAAGCTAAATTATACTAAATTATTACAATCCGTGGAAGTTTTTCATGTGTATCCCATTATTTTTTTTAAGCAATTTTTTCGGATTCACCGTGTTCCTGAAACCGCGGAC
>CAITZA010000092.1 GCA_903896745.1 uncultured Desulfomonile sp.
AAAATGCCTGGTCCAAAATATGTTCTTACATCCTCCGAAAATCTTTACCCGCATTACAGGAAAGAAATAGAAAGCTTCTTTGGAGCGAAAGTGATTGATTCGTACGGCCAGAACGAATTTGTGGCGACAGCGGTTCAGTGCTCTCATGGCAAAGGCTATCACACGGTAATGGAGATGGGAATCATAGAATTGATACCGTATAGGGAACCATTTTATGAAATAGTTGGCACAAGCTTCTACAGTCCGTCGATGCCTCTGATTCGTTACAAGACGGGAGATCTGGCGATTCCGTCGGCTTTGCCATGTATTTGCGGCAGATCGACCCCTACCCTTGCCGCGGTGGTTGGCAAGACTTCGGACCTGGTTATAAAGGTGAGCGGGGAGGATTTCTTTGCGACCGAGCCACATTTGGCGCTTTATCAATTTGAGGAGATTCGTGAGGTCCAGATAGTAATGGAAGATGATGACCGTATCAGGGTGTTGATCGTGCCCTGGGACAAACTTTCTCAGGACACTGTTTCGAGATTGACTGTGCGCCTGACTGAGGTTTTCGGTTCAGCGTCGAAAAGACTTGTAGTTGAAACGGTTGACGAAATAAGAACCGCCCCGAGCGGGAAGAGACAGTTTGTGGTGGCCCGTTCAAGAGAACTGTAGGCGTATATGGCGCCGTTAGGGGATTAAAGACTGCATGAATGGATCGAAAAAACCCATGAAAAATGTGTTGATGGTTGGCCCGGTTCCTCCACCTTATGGCGGGATAGCTGCGGTGGTTCAGGAAATTGTAAATTCTGAACTTGGCAGGAATTATTCTTTTGAGATATTTGACAGCCAGAAGGGGGCGCCGTCCAGTTTCGGGATTCTCAGGAGGCTACCATTTAACGTCAAGAGACTATTGAATTTCAACTCACTGATATCAAGAAAGAAATTTGATTTTGCCCATCTCCATTTCGATTGCGGCAGTTTTCGCGGGCGGGCATTGATGATCCTGTCGCTGCGTCTGAGAGGAGTCAAGGTGTTGTTGCACCTCCATGGCACTGGCTGGGAGGTATTTTATGATGAGGTGTCAAAGACTGAAAGGCTTTTCGCCAGGATTGGGCTGAAGGCTTCCGACATAATAATAGTGCTGTACGATCTTTGGGTAAGAAAAATCAGGGAGATACTCCCAGAGGCGGAAGTTTATGTCACCAGCAATTTTGTTCAGGAAGTCAGTTCGGCCTCGCCAGACACGCTTCGGATTTATCGTGATAAATTTGGATTCCGGGACGATGATATAGTGGTTGTGTTCGTTGGCGGGTTGGGGTGGCGTAAAGGCTGTTTTGACATTCTTGAGGCGGTTCCGAAAGTTATTGCCCAAAATCCCCGGGTCAAATTCCTGCTGGTTGGCGGTGACGACTACCCCGGTGAATTTGAAAAAATCAGGGGCCAGGTTGTGACTGACGGGCTTTCGGAATGGATACACCTGACAGGAGAAGCTTCCAGGGAAGACGTGACAATTTACATGCAAATGTCCCAGATTTTCCTGTTACCCACCTATCGTGAAGGCGCTCCAGTAGCCATAATAGAAGCAATGAGGGCCTCACTGCCTATCATAACAACACCGGTCGGCGGAATACCGGATATGGTTCAAGATGGTTTGAACGGGCTGCTCATCCAACCCGGAAACC
>CAITZA010000093.1 GCA_903896745.1 uncultured Desulfomonile sp.
CAAGAGACCTGCAAATTCCGTCCTCGATTGTTCACTCTTCAAGAGGACCTTTGGCATAGAACCGCCCCCTTGGGAGGCAAGCCTGGCAGAGGCGCTGGGCATCTGGGAATTCGAAGACTAGAAGACCGGAGGGATAGTCAGATGGAAGATTAGAGAATTAGAGAATTGGGGAATCCAGAGGCTCGTTATCCTTTTGACGCTGAAATTCCAGCAGCTTTTCCTTCTCGTCACTCGTCACTCTTCGCTCCTTGCTCCCTGCTCTATGCTACACGCTCCTTGCTCCCTGCTACTTGCTCTACACCTCGTGCTCCCTGCTGCCTTTCCAATCAGCTATGAGCTGTTGCCTGATTTCACGTGATTTTTCCTGCTGAGACTGTGCCTGTCCGAACCTGATTGAATCTGAGGCTGCCTTCATCTTCTTAGTTCCAGTCCATGCTCTTTCCCCAATTCTCTAATTTCCTGATCCGGTATCCATCCGAAGATTGACATCCCAAGGACTAGTGAATTATTATGGGCATAATAATTCACTAAAGGTGAAGAAAATGGATGATATCCAAAAGATCCTCCCTATCACGACAATCAAGAAGAATCTCCTCGATATCATCAAGGAGATGGCGGACGAGGACTCAACGGTCACGGTAACCAAAAATGGGTTACCGGTTGGCATCATGATGACCCCGGACCGCTACGAGGGTCTCTTGGAGACGATCGAGATCCTTTCGGACCAAAAGGTCCTTGAGTCGCTTGTCGCCTCGGGAAGGGATTTCGGGTCAGGCAGGGTGGTGTCTCATGAGGATGTCTGGACCGATTGATGGCAGGCAGATATATCTTGCTCTACTCAGAGACATCCTGTGAGCAGATCAAGAAACTGCATGCAGGATTGAAGCCCCTTATAAGATCAAAGATAGAACAAGTCAGAGAAGACCCCTACATAGGGAAACACCTGCAACGAGACCTCTCCGGGTATCTCTCCGTCCGGACAAGACGTCACAGGATCGTCTATAAGGTGTTGGAGGGTGAGCAGACAATACAGATCCACTTCTCAGGCCGCAGAAAGGATATCTACGAGCTCTTCAGCGAAGAGATAAAGAGGCATATGAATGGCCCGGGTAATGAAGTCGAATTTCCTGATCCGGGACGAGAGGCAAAGGCCGGAATGAGTCTCCTTCCGCCGTAGGCGGATTGTATTTCCCTGACTCTTCAGGAGGCAGGGAAAGCAACACAAGATCCTGAAAATCCTGTTAATCCTGTCTGAGAAGGATCCATTAGTGTAAGATAAGACAGGATAGCAGTCGACTGAAAGCTATGAGCTGTGAGCTATCAGCTATGCCCTATGACCTGCCACCTATGAGCCAAATGCTATAATCAATCGAGACCTTTGCAGAACCTGTTGAAGATAAACAGATCTGAAACGGATGAGGAGAATATCTCAGGTGAGGAAGGGGACTGCTGGACATGTTATGATTTGAGGTGAAAGTTACATTTTAATGCTATTTAGATGTTACAATTTAACTCAAAATATGCTATATTTTATCCCTGTAATGAGAGCATTCTGAAGGGGAGAAGGTATGGGATATAAGAGGATAGGGGAAGAGATAAGCTTTGCGGACTTGGCAGTTTCGAAGTCATTGGAGCATAACCGTAGTGTTAAGCTGATGGATCGAATCAATGAGGTAGTTAACTGGAGGGATGTTGAAGCGCTTTTGATAGAATACTACCAAGTTGGTAAGGCCACAGAGGGAGCCGATGCATATTCTCCTATATTGCTTTTGAAATGTATGCTTCTCCAGAAGTGGTTTAGGATTCCATCTGACCCTGAGCTTGAGAACCAGATAAATGACAGGATATCTTTCAAGAAGTTTTTGGGTCTTCCGCTTGATAAGGCATCACCTGACCATTCGACCTTTTCGAGGTTCCGTAGCAGGTTATCCAAGGGGGCAATGATTCAACTGAACAATGTGGTGCTGCAAGAGTTTGCGAAGAGAGGGCTTAGTATCAACGAAGGGATTGCGATTGATGCCAGGTTAGTAAAATCGGCAAGTCATCCGATAAGTAGCAAGGATCTTAAAGCCATTCAAGAGAAGCGGAATAGCCCTGCCGGCAAGTTGGATAGGAATGGCAAGGCATTGAAGTTCAGCAGGGACCTGGAATCTGATTGGACGGTGAAGAACGATGTTCCGCACTATGGGATTAAGGAGCACGCCTCAGTTGATGTCAATAGCGGATTTGTTTTGGCTACGATAATGACACCTGCATCCATACATGATACAAAATATCTTCCATACTTGGCATTGGCGAGTTGCCATACGAAGGATCCTATCGAAACGATCTATGCAGACAAAGGATATCATGGAGAGCCCAACAGATCGTTTCTTCACCTAAACGAGATAGAAGACGGGATAATGAGGAAGGATACAAAGACAGCTAAATTGACTGGGATTGAGATAGAAAGGAACAAGAAGATATCGAAGAAGAGATACATTGTTGAACAGTATTTTGGTCTGAGTCATCTACACAATAATGCATACAGAGCGAGGTTCACTACTGTACTGAAGAATACTTGGGATGCCATGTTTAGGCAGATGGCTTTCAACCTGTTTCGAGGGAGCAAGATACTGGCGACAGCCTAAGCCAGGGGAGACGTATGCCCAAAGAACAAAAAGGGCATACATAACCCCTAAATGAGCATAAAATGGCCCTTTCTAAGGTCTAAGAAAGACAGAAATCATTGCCAAAACAAAAAGAATAAGACTCAAATTTTTCCTCGATCGTCGAGGAAGGAACCCTTTTCACATTTCATGACTAATTCAAAGGTCTCAGTGGTTCAAGCGGATATCTGTAAGATACCATTTGTCCCGGCGGATAGAGTTTTCTGTTTCGGTGTTTTGCAGCATACCTCTGATCCTAGAAAATCCTTCATGGATTTGGTAAGGGCAATCAAGCCAGGCGGGTTTATCGCGAGCGACATCTATCAAAAAGTTCCATTGAAATTTGGCTTTCATCTAAATGTCTTGAAATCTAAGTACTTTCTTAGAAGGCGCCTTCCTGTCATGGATAGCCGAAAGCTTGAACGCTGGGTAAGTTATTACGTTGATGTCATGTGGCCGGTCTCGCGATTCTTAGTGAAGCTCGGACATCGGGGAGTGCTATTGAGCCAATTGTTTCTGTTGGATGATTGGCCTAACTCCTTTCCAAGTCTAAGGAAAGAACATCAAAAAGATTTAGCAAAGATAATGGTTTACGACATGCTTTCCCCGCGTTTTGATACTCCCGTGTCTTTAAACGAGTTCTTGACGTGGCATCGAGAGGCTGGGCTGGAGAACATTGATGTTCATCCCGGGTACAACGGCATAGAAGGGCGTGGCCAAAAAACAGAAACCGATGGCTGAGTAAGCTTTATTATATGTGTGGTATTGCTGGAATTCTGTCAAATACCCTCGGACCTGATGAATTGCGCTCCTCACTGGAGCGGATGATTTCTGCAATGAATCATCGCGGTCCCGATGGTTCAGGCATTCATTTGGATGGTGCCTGCGGTTTGGGACACAAACGACTGGCTGTCATAGATACATCGGCTGCTGGGGCTCAACCCATGAGCAGGGATGGTGTGACCCTTGTTTACAATGGCGAACTCTATAATTTTAGAGAAGAACGTGTATTGCTTAGAAAAAGTGGGTTTGAATTTTCCGGCCACTCAGACGCCGAGGTTCTTTTGGGGCTTTACCTCCGCTACAGAGAAAGTTGTGTTCACCAAATGCAGGGTATGTATGCATCTGCTCTCTGGGATAGTCGCGAACAAACGCTGTTTTGCATACGGGATCCCTTGGGGATTAAGCCTTTCATCTATGCCGAGACTCCCAATGGCTTCGTCTTTGCTTCAGAACTGAAGGCGCTATTGGCCTCTGGTCTGGTGTGTAGGGATGTAGATCGCGATGCGCTCCGCGCCCTTCTTGAGCGCGGTTCGGTGCCCCAGCCGGGGAGCATACTTCGGGGAGTGAACTGGCTTTTGCCGGGGCATACTCTAACTGTTCGACCTGGAAGGCCTCCGGTTATCCGTCGTTTTCGGCCCATCCGTATCGGTGCTGTTGATCTATCCCGTGCAGATTGGCAGACGATCAAAGAGCTTGGCGAGAATCTCCTGATTGATGTTCTGAGACGTCAGATGGTTTCTGATGTTCCACTGGGGGCTTTCTTGTCTGGTGGGATCGATTCTTCACTATTGGTAGCACTCATGGCGCGTGAACACGGAGGCCTGAGAACATTTTCGGTAGGTTTCGAAGGCGGTCTGGAGACGAATTCGGAAGACGAAACCGATGACGCTGCGGCGGTTGCCCGGCATTTGGGGGTTAATCACACCCTTGTCGTGGTCAAAAAAGACGAAATTGCGGAGGATCTTCGGCTCATTGCACGCGGACTCGATCATCCCTCGGTCGACGGTGTCAATTCATGGTTTGTCGCCAAAGCTGCTAGTCAGG
>CAITZA010000094.1 GCA_903896745.1 uncultured Desulfomonile sp.
TTCCATCTATGGTCCAGGGCTGAATGACGGCCCATTCCCCGAACATTATGAGCCACTCGAATGCCCCGTGCCAAGCAATGCGCTTTCAAAGCAATTCGTTAATCCGACCATCAAGATTTTCAAGGGCGAAAAAGATAAGCACCTCACCTGTGATCCGAGATTCCCATTTGTCGGTACTACTTACAGGGTTACCGAACATTGGCAGACCGGTTTGATGACAAGGTGGCAGCCCTGGTTGATCGAAGCTGAACCTCAAATGTTTGTCGAAATGAGCGAAGAGCTTGCCAAACTCAGAGGAATCAAAAACGGCGAAAAAGTGAAAGTATCATCGGTCAGAGGCGAAGTTGAGGCAGTAGCCATTGTGACTACCAGATTCAAGCCCTTCAAGATAGGTGATATTACGGTTCATGAAGTCGGCATGCCCTGGTGCTTCGGATGGATCACTCCCAAGGATGGTGGCGAGAGCGTGAACCTGCTTACGCCCAATGTTGGTGATCCTAACACCATGATACCAGAATCAAAAGCGTTCATGGTAAATGTTGCAAAGATAGAGGGAGGATCAAAGAATGTCTGAAGGATATTCGATTCTTGTTGACACCTCCAAGTGTACGGCGTGCCGCGGTTGCCAGATCGCATGTAAGCAGTGGAATGGCCTGCCAGGCACGAAAACAAAAAACGAAGGAACCCATCAGAATCCCATGGATCTGTCTTTCGAAACTTATAAGATCGTCAGATTCGCAGAGGGCGCTCAACCTGATGGAAAACTCTACTGGAACTTCTTTTCCGAGCAGTGCCGGCATTGTTTGAACCCCGGCTGTATGGCTGAAGCTGAAAAGGATGAAATCATACAGAACAAGGAAACCGGCGCTGTGCTGTTCACACCCAAAACCAAAACCCTTAACTTCCAGTCCGCCAGAGAAGGGTGTCCTTACGACATTCCAAGGCAAGACCCAAAGACCAAGGAAATGTTCAAATGCACCATGTGCTTTGATCGAATTACCAACAACATGAAGCCAGCTTGTGTAAAGTCGTGCCCCACTGGAGCCATGATTTTTGATGAGCGCGACAAAATACTAGCCGCTGCAAAGGTCAGAGTGGATGAACTAAAGAAAAGTAATCCAAAAGCCCAAGCGATCAACGCCGACGACGTTAGAGTTATCTACATCGTTACTGATGACCCTAAAAAATACTGGGAATTCGCCGCAGGTAGATAACCCCTGTTTCCAATCACTTAAGCCCCGTCTTTTTAATGAAATGGCGGGGCTTTTTTGTTGATTCAATGTTTACTGGCCTTGTTCTTCCTCAGAATTGCCCTTAATAACTTGACTTCGTAAATCATGGGCGCCTTGAGATTTCTATCGGCTTATGGCATCCTGATGTATAATCAAGTTATGCATTCATGTTCGACCCGGAACAGGTTTAAGAACATTCGGAAAATTGTCAAAAGGAGCTATCTATGACACACAGCGACGACTCATGCGCTTCATGCAAGGCTATCACGGAATCACTGAACAGACTCAGGAAAGACATTCCGAACCTGAAAGTCATCGCTGATAGTTTTGAGAACCTGTTTTTGCAGATTGCAGCCCTCAAGGAATCAATTCCATTGATACAGCCTCACGATTCGGAAATAGATGTGGCAAGTTTTGTTCAGGGGGTTCCTATTCTGAAAAACCTGGAAGTAGATGCGCCTCGTGATCTGTTCCTGGACTCAGCCAACTCCATAATACCCGCAATGCAAAAATGTTTCCCAGGAATTGGCGATGCGTTGGAAAAATTCCTGGATTATGTAAGAAACAAACGCCTCATATCATCTGGCTTCATGTTTCAGGATCAGGCGGGCTCGTCTAAAATGCTCGATGAAATGGCCAAAGACCTGGGCTTGCAATCAGATTTGATAACATTCATCATGTCACTAGTCAGCAAACCTTTCGCCGAAAGAATTTCCGAAAGCCTGACACCGCTACCCGAGAGTCTGATCTGGAAAAAGGGTTACTGCCCAATATGCGGATCGTGGCCGGAAGTGAGCTTCATTCGAGGGCATGACGGCAAGAGAAGCCTGAGATGTTCATTCTGCGGGCATGAATGGGGATTTTCGAGGTTGCTATGCCCATTTTGCGAAAACGACGACCAGACAAAGCTCGAACTCTTTTATTCCGAGGACAGAAGCTTTGAGAGAGCTGAACTCTGCCAGGAATGCAAAAAATATATCGTCAGTCTCGACACCAGAAACATGGCCTCAGACCCTGCCCCAGAAGTTGCGGCCCTCGGAATGATATACCTCGATGTGCTTGCCCAGGAAAAGGGTTTTACCCCGGGCGCTATTTGTACCTGGAACGTAATCCAGGCGCCCAGGAATGACTTTTCGTAGCGGACGGTCTTCTACACAAATCCTGTTAGGACATGAGCGACTGAGCCAGTTGCCGAGCCTTATCCTTATGTTCGTCCGAAATGGAACCCGGCGAAGCGCAAAAGGGTATTACGAGATTAACAGGGTTCTTTATATTGCAGTAATCCATCAAATAGTCGTAAGCCTTGACCAATAGCTCGGCGTTGTTTTCCAACGGTCCGCCGCACGTCATCAACAAGGCGGATTTGCTGTTTTGTATGAAACTACGGTGATTCTTTGATCCGTAGTCTTTTACCAGGCAATAGTGCCGATCTATAAGCGGCTTGATTTGAGCAGCCCACGACCAGCAATACAAGGGCGTGGAATACACTATTACGTCAGCTCCCATCATGCGTTCAAAAATCGACATAGCGTCATCTTTTAGGGAACAGCCAGGCTCATCGGATGATTTACGGCATTTATAACAACTGATGCAGCACTTTACATCAAATTCCGTTATGTTTATCCTATCTACGGCATGACCCGCCTGTCGAAAATGATCTTCCATAATGCCTAACATGAGGGCCGTTGAGCCCTTCTTGCGTGGACCACCCAGAATGGTTACTATAGTCATGACAAGTTCCCGTATTGATGATAATCTGGACGTTTGACTTATTTATAAGGACATTTTTAATCCAAATCCAAAAAAAGTAAATATATTTATGAGCAGGAAAAACTCCAGACGAGCCTCTTTGTGGCCACCCATAATACTTTTTGCCATAGCCTCCATCGGTCTGACGGGGGCCTGCCTCGGCATTGGCCCTGTTTTGCTAAACGCCTCATCGATTCAGGCAAAACTTGTTGATCCATTAATGAGACTGATAATGTTCCTGGGGATAGGGCTGCTTGTTGGGCAGGCGCTGGAAACCACAGGATGGACTTCAAAGCTGGCTAAATGGGTCCGACCTATGACCACGTGGGCCAACCTGAAAGATGAAAGCGCCGCTTCTTTCGTCACCAGCTTTGTCTCCGGCATTGCGGCCAACACTTTGCTGGTGACCTATTATCAGGAAAACAAGATTTCCCGGAAAGAACTGGTATTAACTTATCTGTTGAATAACGGCGTTCCAATGTTTCTCCTGCATTTACCCACAACTTTTTTCATTGTGGTGTCGCTCGCGGGAAAATCCGGCGCAATTTATCTAATCATAACACTTGTCGCTTCATTACTCAGAAGCGCGACAATACTCGGTATATGCAGGCTGAAGCTTCCCAGGGCTTGCTGGATGTGGAGTCCCATTATAGATCAATCCGAGGTTTCATCCCAAAGGACGTTTGCAAAAATCTGGAACAAGTTCAAGGATCGTTTCTTAAGAGTGGCGCTTTATACCGCCCCAATTTACGCGATAGTCTTTCTGCTGAATGAGTATGGGCTTTTTAAATGGATGAGACACGGCCTGGCCGGCTCGATTTCAGGAGAACTGATTCCTGTGGAAGCGGCCGGAATGGTGATTTTTTCCCTGGCGGCCGAATTCGGCGCCGGTATGGCGGCCGCAGGCGCCCTGCTCTCAACAGGCGCCCTCACTGAAAAACAGGCCGCAATTGCCCTTATAGTCGGCACAATAATATCTACGCCGATTCGAACCCTGAGACATCAGGTCCCCACCCATCTAGGTTTGTTCAATGTTGCGCTAGGGACAAGATTGCTCGCCCTGAGCCAGGGGTTTCGGGTAATTTCCCTGATAGTCGTGACTTCTGTGTATGCGGTATTTTTCTAGTTTGATTACGCCAGAAAATCACTTTGACGATTCTGTCACGAAAATAGATCGCAAACACAACCCCAGCATCACAATGGCCGCCGTCATCTCAAGCCAGCCAGGAACAAGGCTCGTGTGACTGATATTCTGGCTTGATACCGCCTTAATGTTTAGCCAGGCATAAACATAATCCGTGACATAGGCAAAACCCAGCGAACATACGATAATGGACGCCAGATAGACCACCACCGATCTCTTACCCATCAGTCCCATTAGCATTGTAATGGTCGCCAGATTGGTGGCAGGGCCTGCGAGCAGGAAAACGAGCGCAGCGCCCGGGCTTAGACCCTTGGCCACCATTGCGGCAGCGATTGGTGTCGAAAAAGTTGCGCAAACATATATCGGAAGACCAATTATCAACATTGCAAGGTAGGACAATATCCCCTCATGAAACATCGTGGACAATAGATCGTTTGGGATTAAGGCAGTAATTATTCCGGCCAGTAATACGCCCAGGAGATACCATTTCGCTACATCCTTAAGTAAGGCCCCAAAAGCATACTGTTGTCCCCTGAGAATTTCATGGAAATAAGCCTTCGCCATGGACATCTTCGACGCATGCCCAATCTGCATATTTAGGGACTGATAGGACTGCAGGCGCGAAAAACCGCTTCCGGGGACATGAGCCACGGAGGGCGCTTTTTGCATGAAATTTTCCACAACACCCGCCACTATGCCTGAAACAAAACCGGCCACCGGTCTCATGACCGTCATGATAGGATCCATGAGCGAATATGTCAGCGCTATGGAGTCTACGCCATTTTCAGGCGTGGATACCATAAACGCCAGCGCTGTGCCATTACTGGCCCCCTGTTTTTTTAGCCCAGCAACCGCTGGAACGATACCGCAGCTTCAAAGTGGTATGGGAACACCTATAAGGGACGCATAGAACACGGACTTTATTTTTCCGCTACCAAAATATCTTGCTACAAAAGACGGCTGCAGGAAAACCCTGATCAACCCCGCGACAAACAAACCCATCAGCATGAAAAAAGAGGATTCCACGAATATCCGGCAGGTTTCAACTATTATTCCTGTTATGACTTCCAGCACATCCACTCCCATGTTCCATCATCGCAATTAAAAGACCAAGTTGCTTCCAAAGGGGTGATAGCGATCGTTTGTATTCCCTCGAAAGGGTTCATACATTTCAGGGACTTTCCACGACTGAGGCTAAAACGGGTGTTCATAATAGAGACACAAGCTTCAGAAGCAGTATAGTGATTACTATTATTGCCAAAGCGATCAGAATCACCCCTGTGAAACGGTTCCTTAAACTGGGCTCTTCTTCAAAGATTATGCCAAATTGCTGGTTTGGAAAATAACCCATCGCTTCGCGTAAGGCCTCTGCGAGCTCCGGAGGAGAGTTGGTATCCATGACAATCAAACCATTGGGCGATTTGTTTCCCAATACAAAATGAACCTCTTTTTCTCCAAATAGTGGCTTGAAACAAAGATCAGAATTGTAACGCAAATTATAGGCGGCATAGTAACCATAATGCCATGGGGATGAAAAACCGTCGAGAGAATGTCCCAAGTCACCGAACTTGGGATAGTACTTGAAATTGCATTCAGTCAGTTGTTCCCATCCGAACAACTTGATATGCCTTCGCAAAGGGAAATTGGTTCTTACATAAAGACCATCTGACCTGATTTCACTTATGACACTTCCCAAAACATATTTTGTTGTCGGAATCCAGAAGAAAACAAGCGCAACGACAAACATTAACAATATCTTGAAGGTTTCAGGTTCGGAAGGTAACGTAGTGATAATCAGCACAAGCGCCAGAAGCAGAGACAAACCTGCGTATACAGAAAGAGGGAGAGATCTCATTCTGAGAGTTTCGGAAAAAAGCACTTTTCCCGGGGCGTTTTCAGCCATTCTCACTACCTCTGACAAAAGTTTCTGGGTGCGCTAACGGACCGCATTTGCTGCAAAAACAAGTTTATCATCGCCTGCCTTGTCTATCAATACGAAAGACTGCATCTTGACCTGGGACAGGGCAAATGCTTTCTGGAAAAGTGACGTGCAGGCGCTGTCGGAAAACAGAATTCTGATAGTAGTCCGGCACATCGCTGACAGCATAATTGAAACACGTAAGTTTCCTGTCAAACGGGAAAA
>CAITZA010000095.1 GCA_903896745.1 uncultured Desulfomonile sp.
TGTCGAGGATTTTTGAGCCATTCTTTTCGACGAAAGAAAGGGGCGCCATAAAAGGAACCGGGCTAGGTTTGTCGGTAGTCAAAGGGTCTGTCGAAAGTCAGGACGGGTATATGACCTGTGAAAGCTCGATCGGGAAAGGCTCCGAGTTCAAGCTTTATTTCCCCAATGCTGCCGTTAACCCGGGGCCAAAATGAGAACAGTTTTCAGCTAACGTGTCCGATGCAGTTTTACTGAAATTTTCCTACGGCAAGAAAAACGCCTACCCCCGACACAAGGACCAATTGAACCAAAATCACCCTTAATTTTAATATCATAGGATATTCAACAGAATAAACCCTTGCATTGGATATAGGACTGGAATTGTCGGAAGCCGAAAAGTAAACAAAATTCCTCCAGTGCGAAAATCTGCCAAGCCCCTCGCCAGCTATTAAGTCACGACTTGAATGGGCGGGACCAAGCCTCTTACCGTTTTCATAAATCTTCAGATTGGAACTTTGGGGGCGATCGTCATCATCGGGAACCGAAGTGAAAACATGTTTACGCCAGCTATCTGATATTCTCGGAAGATATACGTAGCAATTTCCCGACAAATGCCTCATGTCCGACAGCGTCTCGTCAGTGACGAAATATCCCTTTCTGGAGAAAAATGAAAAAGCCAGAGAGCAAACCAGTAAAATTAGTAAAATCCATAGGTAATGTCTTAGGCCGGAACTGTCTTCAATTGTCCTGCAATTCATCGAATGACTTCCCAGTATACCATACCATGATGTGGAGTACATGTGCCTCAAGGTTGTGGCAATAGATTTTTTCGAGTTTTATCTGGGGCTGGCCTCCAACTCTTTCAATATGGATTTTAACGCCGTCACACTGTAGGGTTTTTTCATAAATGCGCTCGGTTCTACGCCACTTTTGAATCTGTCTGCGATGTCTTCCATCGAATAACCGCTACATAAAATGACTTTGATGTCCGGTTTAATATCGATCATCCTGTAAAATGTTTCAACACCATCCATCTCTGGCATTGTCAAATCCAGGGTTACCACATCGATATTCGGGTTTGCCCTGAAAATGTCAAGCGCCTGTTTTCCATTTGTGGCTTTGATAACATTTTGGTAACCCAGTATTTCAAGATATCTGGATTCAAGTTCCAGGACATCCTCTTCGTCATCCACAATTAGAAAAGATATTTTTTTTGAAACGGGCTCTTCATCCACCCCACTCAGTGGCGCCTCCAGATGTGGGGTTTTCTGTTCCCGAACGCCTCTTGGAGAATCCTGAACAGGAAAAAACACAGTTATGACTGTTCCTTCTCCAGGTTCGCTTTCTATCGTAATAGCGCCGTGATGCCCCTTGACAATGCCATGAGCAACAGACATGCCGAGGCCTCGCCCTGTGAATTTTGTGGTGAAAAATGGATCAAATATCCGCTGCAAAGTTTCTGAATCCATGCCGCATCCATTGTCCCCTACACGAATATAGGCCATGGTTTGCGGCTCCGGCTTTTCAGACAGCATGCTTCCGGCTAATATGGTTTCGTCGCAATATTGCATTCCCGTGGATAGCCTTATTTTGCCGGGTTTTCCACTAAAGGATTCTGATGCGTTAATCATGAGGTTCATGATAAGTTGCTGAATTTGGCTTGGATCACATGTTACCAGAGACATGTCATCGTCCAGGTCAATTTCGACACTTACTGTTCTGGCAATAACTGTGCGGAGCATCTGAACGTTCTCTGCTACTATTTCCGAAATATTTACATCCTTGACATCCATGGCGCCCTTGCCGGAATAGGCCAGCATCTGGTGAGCGAGTCCGGCTGAGCGATTTGCGGCTTTAAGAGCTTTCTCCACGTGACGTGACGCCCGGCAGTCCGTATCAATTTCACGTAACCCTAATTGCAGATTGCCAATTATCACCGTAAGAAGATTGTTAAAATCATGGGCAATTCCACCGCTGAGAATACCAAGGCTTTCGAGTTTTTGCGTATGCATCAACTGTTTTTGCAAATCGAGACGTTCCTGTTCGGATTTCTTTCGTTCCGATATGTCTCGGGAAACACCATGAAAGCCTTTTAACATTCCGTCACTATCGATCGAGGGATTAGACAGCATTTCAATCCATATTTTCGAACCATCCTTCCTGATCATTTCAACTTCATAGATAGCGCTGGAAAGGGTTTTGTTTTTCTCAACAAATTGCATCCTTTCACGGTAGCGTTCAAGAACCCTGTCACGAGACCCCGGTTCAAAAAACTCCGGAAAGTTTTTGCCAATCATTTCACTCGGAGTATAACCGAGCAGGTTTTCAACCGATGGGCTTATGTAGGTCAAAGTTAGGTCAGGCGCCTGACTCCATATCACGTCCTGCATGTTTTCAGTCAGGAAACGGTATTTGGCTTCGCTTTCCCTGAGAGCCTCCTCAGCTTTTTTTCGCAAGGTAATGTCCTGGATTACCCCCCAAATGGCATTGTTGTCAGGATCAAAATCAGCTATGGAATGCACGTCAATTATTTCCCTGTCAGATTGACGAACCGCCTTGAATTCTAGATCATAGGCTGTTTGACTAACAATCAGGTTTCGTAAGGCCTCATCAAGCAATGGCCTGTATTCTGGAAGAGGTATGGACTGGACCTCTACCAGATCAAATTCTTCGCTCTCAACTCCATAAACCCTGAGGGCGCCTTTTGATCCCCTGATTTTCCTGGTAGACATATTCAGTTCCCAGTTTCCGAATTTGGCTGCCAGTTCTGCGCGTTGCATCCGTAATGTCTGCTCATTAAGCTGTTGTAACGTCTTTTTTCGTTCGGTCATGTCCATCACTGAAAAAACAACACCCTTGGAGAGGTCATTCCTGTCAATTGCAGCCAGACTCAAGAGTATATCTCTTGTTGATCCATCTTTTTTGAGAAAACGGGTTTCTATTTCTGTCTCACCATATAAACCGACCTGCGGGTATATGAAATCTCCCACTCGCTTGAATTCATCGTCTGATTCATAAAGGATTCTTGTGCTCTGACCGTAGATTTCTGTTGTCGAGTATCCCAACAGAGCCCGAAACGAGTCGTTGGTCCAGCTTATAACTCGATCCTTAACCAGGCCAATTCCCAGCGGCGCTGCCTGTAAAACGGTTTTAAGAAGGCTTTCGCTATTGCTGAGTGTGTTCAGGATTAGTTCCTGATCAAAAGAGTGTCTTGAAAAATGCCGATGACTGGCAAAAATTCCCAACATCCCGACAAGTCCGATGAAACCGTAAATTAGAGCAACGCTTTTTAGATGGTCATCTGATGTTGAAAAAAACCTTTCCCAGGGAATCGATACACTGATTCCACCTCGTATCTCGCCCTTGCGGTAACCCTGTTCAGCATGGCATTTCAGACATGAGCCGTCCACATGCAGCGCAAACATGTATCTTAGATGTTTCTTGTCTCCTATATACTCAATTGATGAATACTCTGTTGATCCTGCCTGAAATAGTTGAAGCGCTTTGCGTTCCCATTCGTCCGGCGCATTCACGGGATTGACCGGATGAAGGCTGGTCATGTGACTATGAAGACCAAATTCCTTTAATCCCAACTCATGTATCTGTCTCGTCATATATGCAGGATTGATTAATGTCAGCTTCCTTCCAGAAGGGGTTTCTATGTCTCTTTCGGGAACATTTTTCAGATATGGATTGGGAGGAGAATGTTCACTAACCGGGGCATAAACTCCACCATGAAGAGAAGCCCATTTACGATAGGTCAAATCTTTAAGGTAGCTCTCGGAAGCTGCCGATTTAGCTTCCAGAATCACGCTTTCGTGATGTTCGCTGTATGAGATATAAAAAAGACCAATGATCAGGGCTATCCAAGAAATCGAAATCAGGACAAAAAGATACTGACCTTTTTTCTTTATCCCGGAAACTGAGCCGTCAATGCTTGACATGTTGGATTCTCCAACGGGAGCCATCACGAAACAGGATGCTCTCTAAGAAGCATATTGTTTTGTATTGAAGTTAAGGTTGTTCTGAAAATAGACTTTTTGTTATTTTATCGGGAAGAGCCCCTGTTTAATGGATAGCAGAAAAAAGAGGCGTTTGGCAAAAAAAACTTAATGCGGGCTCCGGTAAGGATTAGCGAAGGATGGTTCCTGACAGCTTGTCAAACCCGTGGAGACATTTCCTGAGAACTCCAGACCATTCCGGTGGGTTGAACATAGCTAGGCCAATTTTTATGGGCGATGTTGGCCGTTTGTCAATGGTTGTATTGATTTGAAAACGAGACCTGGAGTTACAACTGATTCGACAGTTGGCGCCCGGAAGCTATTTCTCCAGTATGCCGGTTTTTAAGCCACAGGACCTTAACAATACTCCTGCAAAAACCGAAAATATGGCTGCCGAGCCCAGAATGACTGCTGATACACCCCAGGCTCTACCCATAGCGACCCGTTCCTGTATGATACCCAAAGCTGTGACGCTCCAAACTATGGCTCCCAAATAGTCCATGTACTGAACCGCAAGCCAGGCCCATCTCGATTTAAACCACAGTATAAGGGGAAAAAGCGCAACAACCAAAGTTAGAGCAATATTACCGGCTCTTAAAAAATGAGCCCCCAACAATATACATGCGATCACTGAGGGAATGATTCTGGGAATCATCTGACTTAAGGCCCCTGTATTTTTTGCCACTAAATGCTTTCCAGTGATTCAGGTTGGAAATTAAACCATGGCACAAGATTCATGATTATACCAAAATGACGCCGGAGTAAACCCTGGGCGCATGGCCCAACTTTTCATACCAGGGCCTGTCCGGTCACTTATATGCCGGACAGGACAGTTCTTTCACCAAACAAATGTTTCGAATTACATGGAAATTCTCTTCTTACTCCTGCTATTCAGAAAAAGATTGTTGATCATGACTGACGGGTGACACAAACCACAACGCGATAGTTGGGCCTGATGCTGATTATGACAATTCACGCATGATTCCAAA
>CAITZA010000096.1 GCA_903896745.1 uncultured Desulfomonile sp.
AAATGAAAAAACAACGCTATGTTGCAGTAATTCAAAAAAATGATCAGGTTTATCGCAACAAATTCTACGGAAAACAGTTTCTTTGAAGTATCCATTTAAACTCTTTTTTCAAGCTGCCTATCGGAAAACAATTTATGAGACGCCCGGATAATTTCGCGATAGACCTTTTCCGAAGTGATCGGATAACTGAATAATCGCCCGCCGCTTGCGTTATATAGAGCGTTCCCTATTGCAGGCAGGGGCCCGGCAGTGGATATTTCACCCAATCCTTTAAGACCAAAAGGTCCTGTGGGTTCGTATAAATCCAGGGCAATACAGTCAATATTGGGCACATCGCAGGCAGTAGGAACAAGGTAGTCCGAAAAACCGCCAGGGTAATTACCACTTGTGTCCGGAGCGAAATTCTCCATGAGCGCATAACCTATTCCTTGAGCTATTGCGCCCTGAACCTGCTGTTCATATATTTGAGGGTTGAGAACAGCCCCGCAGTCACTGATCGCAAGGTATCCTTCTACACTTACACAACCTGTTGCAAGATCTATTTCTATAAATACGAGGTGGGCTGCAAACGAAAATATTTCGTGAGGCAAACCCTGCATCCTGAGATTTTCGTCATCGGTCAATATTTCTGAGGCTGTCGGAGCCACAAAATTATCTATACAGAGTTTATCCTCATCTTTCATCAACAGCCACAAGTCCTGCAACGACAACCTGCGTCCATCAGGAGTAACCACTCCGCCAGGAACCATTTCTATTCCTGATGAATCTCCCATCCCGAAATGTTTCCTCGCATACTCCAAAATAATTTCCCGAAATTTGTTGGACGCTCCTAACAATGCCGAGCCAAATGTGTATGTGGTCCTGCTTGCCGAAGATGAGCAACTCGGCAGACAAAGGAAGGTGTCCGGTTGAACCACCTCAAGAAATTCCCGGCTTTGTCCAAGTATGTGACCGGCTATTTGGGCATAGGTCGAGGCGTTTCCCTGCCCCATATCGACCACGCCACTGTAAATTCTTATCATACCGGATTCTGTCAGTTCTATCTTTGCGTTGGCATAATCCTTTACAAATGGCCCATACCCCATACCATGAATAAGGGCTGCGAGCCCGTATCCCCTTATTTTTTCGGATCCCGCCTCCGACTTCCAGACCTCCCTGCTTTTCCAGACATCGGTCTCAGCCAAGACTTCCAAGCATTGAGTCATGCCGCAGGAACAATTCATCTTCTTTCCGAGAGACGTGTAATCCCCCTTGCGCAGAGCGTTCTTGAGCCTGAGTTCCAATGGACAGATACCTAACCTGGCGGCAAGCATGTCCATCATTTGTTCGATGGCCGCTGTAACCTGAGGCGCCCCAAAACCACGAAACGCCCCAGCCAGTGGATTGTTGGTGTAAACCAGTGAACCCTTGATTCTCGAGTTTGGAATCCTGTAGGCCCCGCCTGAATGCTCCAACGCCAGCGTCAGCACAACCCCTCCGAGAAAGTCATAAGGGCCTGTGTCCATGTAAATGTTCACATCGATAAAATGCAGTGTCCCGTCAGACTTGGCCCCGAGGCGATAATACATTTTGGCGGAATGTCTCTTTGTGCTTGCAAGAAAGGATTCCTCACGACTCCAGACCATTTTCACAGGGCGTCCGCCGGAATGAAGCGCTGCAAGTCCCAGATAGGCCTGAACGGTCAGGCTATCCTTGCCGCCAAAGGCTCCGCCGCAATAGGGAGCGATTAACCGAATGTCCGACGGGTTCATTTTCAGAATTTGGGCCAGTTCGTAACTATCGCGGAACGGGGTTTGAGTCGAACAGCATATCACGAGGTTGCCATTGTCATCTATCCGGGCCCAGCCACCCTCGGTTTCAATATAGGCGTGCTCCTGAACAGGTGTCTCAAATACCCCTTCTATCAGAGCATCACATTCCTTCTCAGCCCTATCCGGATCGCCATAGGATAAATCAGCTTTTAAAAGCACGTTACCATCAGGATTCGTTTCGTGTATCGGCTGAGAATCAATCTTTAGGGCTTCCAAAGGATCGGTAATTTCCTGCAGCGGACTAAAATCAATACTTATAACATCCAGGGCGGCAGCCAGATCAGACTCCGTCTCAGCAACAACGACTGCTATGGCGTCACCGGGATATCTTATCCTGTCAAAAACAAGCACAGGTCTATCCTGTTTAACAACCCCATGCGCTTTATGTCCGGGAATATCCGCATGTGTCAAAATAGCTACCACTCCATGCGATTTCCTGGCCTCATCAGTATTTATCGATTTAATTTTCGCGTGGTTAATCCCTGCTCTTTTTATTCCTGCCCAAAGCATACCGCTGTCAAAAAAATCCGATGCGTAAACAGTTTTACCACGGGATTTATCATAGGCGTCCAGCCGAGGCTCGGATCGCCCTATTTTCATAGCCCTGAGATTTGAATTTCCTTGACTCGTCATCATGACTCAATCACACCCCGAAACCTTACCCTAATGCGATCCTGCCAGACTTATACAGAACCCAATGCCCGAAAAAATCCAAATATATCATACTTCGCGTCAGTTCTTACCCCAATGACCATGCATTGTCCATCCAATTCCTCAAAAAATCGACAACACGATGGAAAGCCTTTATGCGAGTGTCCATCCCGGGCAAATTACCATGATGCGCTCCATTGCCCATCGATGGGTTACCTGGGGGGCTCCTTGAATAACATCTTAATAACATACCTACTTTCATTCAAACCATCGAAAGCCTGGCGCCTTTGACACAACCTCGAACAAATTGTATAATCAAGACTCTAAACAGACATGTGTGGATGAACACAGGGGGGAACAGAAATATGAGAAATCCTTTCATAGAACCACGAATCACATCTCTCGAAATCAGTATGGCAGATCTCAAGGAAATAGTCGCGGAATCCTCCCGCCAGATGGCC
>CAITZA010000097.1 GCA_903896745.1 uncultured Desulfomonile sp.
AGCGGCGACCGATAAATCCTGGATGCGGGATCGGATCCGGCATGACAAAGCAGGAGTCGCAGTATTGCGCTATTATTCCGGAAAGGCTATGGTAGGGATAGTAATATTCTATGGGAAGGGCTTGATGTTTCTGAAACCAGCCTTTCCTGTCGATACCGGAGATCATTTCGAGATGAACGCGAAGAAGATTCGATTAACAACATTATCAAGAACTTCAGGTTGAGCGGCCAAAATAGGTCCAGGGGACCTCGACAACGCCCTGTGTGGGCTTGAGATACCGTTTGACCCAAATGTAATAACCGGTATTGGCGGGTCTGAGGACGCGGGTGTTTACCGGATATCCGATGAGCTTGCCATAGCGCAGACCATTGATTTCTTTACGCCAATAGTTGATGACCCCTATGTTTACGGTCGCGCCGCGGCCGCCAACTCGCTTAGTGACATTTACGCGATGGGCGCGCGACCGGTCACAGCGATGAATGTGGTATGCTATCCGATTGAAACACTTGGAGTTGACGGTCTCAAGGAGATACTCAGAGGCGGACTCGATGTTTTGAAACGGGCGGGTGTAGCCCTGATAGGTGGGCACAGTGTTGAGGATGATGAACCGAAATATGGTCTTTCAGTAACAGGTTTTGTTCACCCCGATCGCATCATGACCAATTCAGGTCTTTTACCCGGGGACAAGATCATTCTGACCAAGCCCATCGGAACGGGGATAATAGCCACAGCCATCAAGGCCGGACTTGCATCGCTGGAATCTTCTGAAGCTATGGAACTATCCATGTGCGCGCTCAACAAAATTTCGTCCGAAGTAGCGGTGGGTTTTGGTTTAAAGGCATGCACCGATGTAACGGGATTCGGGTTGGCCGGGCACCTGACGGAAATGGCGAGGGGGGCGCAATGCCGGCTGGTGATTTATTCGGGCAGGGTTCCCATACTGACAGGAGCGCTGGACTATGCGTCGATGGGTCTTGTTCCTGCTGGGGCCCATAATAACCGAAAATTTTTCAGCACATGGGTAAGAGTTGGGGAAGATGTGAATCTTGAGGTCAGTGATCTGATGTTTGATCCTCAAACTTCGGGAGGGCTACTTCTCGGATGCTGCGCTGCAAAGACCGAAGCTCTTATGGCCATTCTCAAGGAAAAAGGAGAAAATTTCGCTGAAATAATAGGTGAGGTTATCGAGCCTCACCCGACCGGTCTGGTAGAAATTTACTGATATATGGGGTTTCTCAAAAGTATGGCCGGAATGAGACTTAAATTGCAGTGATATAACCTGAATCCACGACTTCATCGCGAGATAGAAGTGGCGGTAAAAAACAAGCGCCAAATCTTATCGTTTCATTGCGCACCCGATCCGTTATGCTGTTTCTGGATTCCCGCTTTCACGGGAATGACATTCAATCTCTTAATTCAATTCGTTCTTGTTTTCTAAGCCACTATATATCCTTATGGATTTTCACTCTTCTCCCGGGACTGGATAGCATACCCCCTAATTTGCGCGGGCCTCACGATGTCCCAGGAGTATAAGTTTTTTCTCTATGGCCTCATCGAGCCTTCTTTCCCACGAGCGCCACGATTCCCTGTGCTCTTCCAGCTCTTCGGAAAGCTGGTTCCATTCATTCCGAAGAATACTCCGGGAGTAACCTTCAGCCAATACTATTTCCGCCTCAAGGGATTTCAGTCTTGCGGCGATCGGACGTACTTCATCCTTCAAAGCCCTCATCCTTGAAAGTATTGCCTCCTCCTCAAATGTCAAAGCCATTTTTGGGGCGCAAGTGGAACAGGGTATAATTACATTTTCCGGAGGAATAGGTCCGCTACCACAAGAAGGGGTCCCGTTCAATATTTGCATGTTCATGGTAATACCTCCAATGCCGTCGATAAAAAACCCGCTAACGTCTAACATTGTTGATGCGCAAGCGCAGCAAAAGATTCGGCATTAGAAGTCTGAAGGAGATATGATCCTAATACTGGCCTAAAACGTGTTCCATGAGTGTGTCGAGGAGTTCGTGGAAAATAACTTTATAACCGCCGGGCCATGTATGTCGGATTGGGGGAGGGGGGACATATCCGTAAAAGGGCTGATTCGGGTTTTGCTGCGAAGGCGGCTGAACCTGCTGTTTTGCTGCATCCGCATTGGCGGGAAAATCCTGGCAGAAAGACACGCCGGAGCTACCGGCAATAATTACCACGATCATGAAAAATGTAAGAACTGCGTATTTTTTCATATATCCGCCTCAGCTAACGTATTGTAGCCTTGATGCGCCTGAAAATCAATCGAAAATGGTAAGCGTGTCGCAAAACATTTTCCCTGAAGTCCACACAGCGAATAATATCAACTCCTCGATGTTTTCATCGCAATCCCTGGAATTGCTCTCAATCCATGTCTAGCGGTCTGACTTTCCACAGGCGATTCTTCAGGTCATCGAGAACCGTATAGACGACCGGCACGAAAACGAGCGTCAAAAGCGTTCCAATAGACAATCCCCCGATTACAGCGGTAGCAAGACCATTGTAAATTTCGGCGCCCGCTCCTTTTTTCAAAGCCAGCGGAACCATACCCAACACCATGGCGATGGCAGTCATGAATATCGGGCGCATTCTGCGCTCACTAGCCAGTACTAGCGCCTCATCGCGCCCCATGCCCCCGTCTGTTAGCTGAACGGTGTAACTGATCAACAGAATGGCGTTTTTTACCACCAGTCCTATCATCATGAGATAACCGAGCAGCGTAAAAGAATTGAGCTGGGCGCCTGTCAGACACACCAGAACATTGGCCCCAATAATTGACAGAGGCGCACTCAGCAGTATTGACAGTGGCCTCACGAACGACTGAAACTGAATTGTGAGCAACAGATAGATCACCGAAATAGCCAACGGAAAAACAAATTTGAGCGAATCGACAAGATTCGCAAGGTCTGTAGCCGAGCCGAAAGGTGTGAAACCGTAACCGAGAGGGAAGGGTATGGTTCCATAAATTTTGTTCATCACTTCCCTGAATACATCTCCCATGGCCCTGCCGTCTACTGTGAACTGCGCATTGCAGCTCCTCACGGAGTTGAAATGAGTAATCTGCAGGGGCCCGACGGTAGTTTCGATCTGGGCCACGGCGTTCAAGGGAACCTGAGCCCGGTTATACGGGGACGTTAAAATTATTTTGCCAAGATCGCTGACCGTTTCGAGCTGCCGTTCAAGTCCCATTACCCGTATATAGTAATATTTGTTGTCAGCGTCGAATTGCGATGTTGTTCTCTGGCCTTCCACCGCCGCGTCAACTGCGTTGGCGATGTCGTGAACCGTAAATCCGAAGGTGTAGGCCCGCTCGCGATCGACCCTGATATGCGCCTCCGGATTTTTAAGGGCCATGTCCGTATATCTGAAAACAACCCCCGGCGTCGTTGCCCCAATCTGCATTATCTTATGAACTATGTCCTTCATTATTCTGAAATCGTCACCAAGTATCCTGAAGTCCAAGAGATCGGATCGCGAATAGATGTTTCCAAAGAGGGGGAACTTGATTGGCCTTATGGCGGAGAAGGGAAGGTCCAGGCTTTTTTGGTAGGCCTCCCGGGCAATTTCTTCAACAGTCCTTCCCGATATCTCCATCTTTTCACAAACGAGATAAACATAGTTTGAATGTCTTATCCTGCTCGGCGAAGCGACTACATGCCGAACTCCCTTCATTTTCGACCACCTGTTGGCCGCCGTCATGACAATTTTGTCGATCTCATCGAGGCTAATTCCCTCTGGATTTTCCAGGGACATCTTTATGAGATCCGTCCCACCGGTGGGGAGGTAGTCCAGTCCAGGCAGGATCATCAGAGATATGGAAAAACATGCCATGACAGCTATGATGAGGAAGAATTTTCTCCACGACCGTTGCAGAAGAAATTTCAGGGAATTCAGGATATGCACGGAGAAAAAGGCGCCAATTCTGTCCATGTATTGAAGGGAAAGCATAAAATGTTTTCCGACTCCTGCTGGTTGTGCGCTTTCCCTCATCCAGCGTGAGGCCAGCATTGGAACCACGGTAAATGCATCCAGCAAAGACACGAAGACGGCAAAGGATATGACAAAAGCGACGGCGCCAAATAAAACCCCAATCTCGGATCTTAGCATCAGCACAGGGGTAAACACCGCGGCTGTCGTCAGGGTGGCCATGAATGCGGCCATTCCTACTTCCCGGGTTCCGTCAACACAGGCCGCTCCAATTTTCTTGCCTTCCTCGAAGCGGTGTCGGTATATATTCTCCAACACCACTATGGCGTCATCGACAATCATGCCTATGGCCAAGGCAAGACCAGCGAGGGACAGAACATTCACGGAATAACCGAAGGCCCACATCCCGATGAACGTCCCCATAATGGAAACAGGAATGGATATGGCCACAATGACTATGCTCCTCCAGTTCTTCAAAAAAACGAAGAGCGCTACCAAAACCAGTAAGATGGCTTCAAGAAGGGATTCCCTGACGATCCTGATTGCGTCCCTGATATATTCGCTTTGATCAAAAATTTTGGTGAATTTTACGCCGTGAGGTTCATATTTTTTCTTCAACCCGACAATTTCTTTGTCTACAAGATCGATGATGGAAAGAATATTGGCGCCAACCTGGTTGTAAACATTAAAACTGAGTCCTCTAACGCCATCGATATAGCAGTTGTTGTCAGGACGCTGGTAAGTATCCCTGACTTCGGCGACATCCATCAACTTGACCACAGGCGTTCCCGGGGTCGAGATGATCATGTTTCTGAAATCGTCCTCCGTGAGGAGCTCACCCAGTGTCCGCACCGTCCATTCCCGACGACCCTCGTTGAAATAACCCGCGCTCAGATTAAGATTGCCCTCGTCTATAATTGCCTTGAGATCAGGTATGGTCATCTTTCGCGACTTGAGACGTTCCTGATCGAAGAGAATCCGCATCTCCCTGAGGCGCTGACCGGCATAGTTACAATTACCGACGCCGTTCAACCGCTTTATTCGGGGGACGATGACCCAGTCGGCCCATGTGGACATTGTCACCAGGCTCACCGGGCCTGTAAGTGAAAACTGGTATACAGGCAGGTTGACGAAGTCCGTCGCCTTATTGATCTGTGGAGGGAAAACGCTCCGCGGCAATCCCTGAACCCCGGCAAGGTTGCGCTGGACCTCAGCCGCCGCTACATCCAGATTGGTTCCCGGAGCGTAAAATATGATTATGGTGGAGTTCCCGAAAATTGAATAGCTCATCGTATAGAGCATATTCGAGACGCCGTTGATTACCTGTTCATAACGGTTGGTTATCTGCCCCTCAACCTCCTCTGGAGAAGCACCCTGCCATGTCGTCTGAACTACCAGAACAGGCCTGTCGGTAGTCGGCTTTAATTCCACAGTAAGCATCGACAGGCATGCAATGCCAAAAACGATGACCAGAAAGACCCTGGCCAATGTGGTGACAGGCATACGGATCGAAGACTCATAAAGATTCATTTCTGCGATCCGGTCGATTCGGTTTTTGCCTTTCTAAGGTATTTACGGGAAATATCCCTCGCGTCCGGAATGGATTGCCCCTGCAGCGCTTTTGAACCGGACGGGAACAGTTCAGAAGGATCAAGAATTGTCGGATCAAGAGGCTGGCCTTCAACCAGGACCTCATGGCCATAGACTACAACGATGGCCCCATGTTCCAGCCCTTTGACAATCTGGACAAAGCGTGGATCAACCACCCCGACATCAACCTGCGTGTAATGCGCCTTATTGTCGGAACCTGCAATGTAAACCGCGTTTGACGCGTTTTCCCTGACCTCCTCAAGGAGCGCGAGGCGTGGAATCCGAACAACATTATCGACGGATGACAGCGCTACCGAGCCACGGGCGAACATGCCCTGAAGGAGTACTGACTGCGGATTATCGAGATAAAACCGCGTTTGAAATAGCCTGTTGTC
>CAITZA010000098.1 GCA_903896745.1 uncultured Desulfomonile sp.
CCTTAAAAAAAGAACTTATAGAGATTATTGCCAGAATCGGTGACCCATTGGGTGTGTCGGCAGTGATGAAGGCGTTGCAAGGTTCGGATGAATCTCTGCGAGAAACTGCCGCCAGATCGCTAGGATTGTTCAAGAGCCATCATGCAATTGATGCTCTGATAGACCATCTCAACGACCCGAGTGGTCCAGTCAGAGCGGCTTGCGCTTTGTCTCTCGGAATGCTGCGAGCAGTAAAAGCTACCCGTGGTCTCTTAAGCGTCCTGGAGGATGAATACTCTGAAGCCAGGGAGTCCGCGTCGGAAGCTTTAGGTAGAATAGGAACCACAGAGGCCATAAGACATGTCGCTACCCTGCTAAAACATGACCGTATGGAGGTCAGGCAGGCTGCCGTTCAATGCCTCGGACTGGTAATGGACAAAAGAGTTGAAACATATCTGGTAGAGGCGCTCACTAATCCAGACAGGGGGGTTCGGCGTTTTGCGGCGAACATACTTGGGAAACGAAAAACCGTACAGGCTCTCAGACCGCTGATGATATGCCTGCTTGACGAAGACTGGCAAGTTAGGAAATGCGCCGCTTCCGCTCTGGGAAACATAAATGACGCAAGGTCCGCGGATGCTCTCATATCGGCCATGAACGACGAAAATATATGGGTAAGGTACGCTTCCGCTATTGCGGTAGGAAGGATAGGAGTGGAAAAAGCTCGGATAGCGTTAACAAAATCTTTGCGCCGCGACACCGGACCGGTTCGCATAGCCGCTGTCGAAGGTCTCTTCATGGTTAAGGATCCAGGGCTTGTCTCGTTGCTGGCGCCACTGGCAAAAGATCCCGATGAAGATCTAAGGAGGGTGGTCGCTGAAACTCTGGGTCGAATTGCAACTGAGGAATGCACTTTAATACTCGAAGAAATGGTTTGCGACGCGCACCCAAAGGTAAGCCATGCAGCCATTCGCGCGCTTGGGCGCACTCCTGAGATTGGATGATATTGATATGGATATATCTCGGGAAGATTTCGACAACATCAGTTCCATGATAAAAGAAAAGAGCGGGATTTGTCTGGGTAATGCCAAGACAAGTTTTCTTGCCTCAAAACTTGCACATCGACTCAAAGAGACAAATTCAGAGTCCGTAAAGGAATATTATTTTTATCTGAAGTATGACAGCAAAGGAATGATTGAACTTGACAACCTGATCGAAACGGTCACCGTAGGAGAAACCTTTTTTTTCCGACATCAGGAACAGTTAGACGATTTTGCGGGACAGGTCTTGCCCGAGATATTGAAGCATCGAAGGAACCTGCACCCGTTGTCAATCTGGAGCGCTGGTTGTTCATCGGGTGAAGAGGCTTATACCCTGGCAATCATGTTACTTGAAAGTAATTGCAAACTTGATAGGGATTCTATTAACATTATGGCCTCAGATATTAGCGCGTCCGCATTACATTCGGCGCGTGAAGGAATATACGACGATTACAGCGTCAGAAATGTTCCTAGAGGCCTGCTATACAAATATTTCGAGAAAACAGCCAAAGGCAAGTACTTGATAGCCCCAACGATAAAACAGATTGTCCGGTTTGCCTCAATCAACCTCATGGATTATCGGTCAACCAGTCGTGTCAGGAATGTGGACTGCATTTTCTGCCGAAATGTCATTATATATTTTGACGAAAAGGATAAGAGAAGATGTGTGGAGCATCTGTACGAATCATTATCTGAAGATGGCTATGTTTTTCTGGGTCATTCGGAAAGTCTCGGTAGAATATCCAATCTTTTCGAACCCTTGAAGCTTAGACATACTGTGGCCTATAGAAAACCCGTGAGGGGAACTGGCCAGCGTAAGCTCGTTTTGTCATAAGACAGACGGGTCATGAGTTAATTTAAACTTTTCACGAAATTCAGTTGAAAGGAATTTCAGGAATATCCATATTGCAGCTCATGCATTACGAAACTAGGAGACGCCATGCCAAAGAAGATACTGGCAGTTGATGACTCGCCGAGTGTCCGCAAGCTCGTGGAATTTTCACTCAAGAGGGGTGGCTTTCTGGTAACAACAGCTCAGGATGGCCAGGAGGCTTTGGACATTATCGTCAGGGACACCTTTGATGCAGTTATTCTCGATGTCAACATGCCAAGGCTCGATGGTTTTGAATTCCTTAGAAGGATTAGGGCAAATGAATCGTATGCGTCGATACCAGTTGTGATGTTGACAACAGAGGGGCACGACGTTGACAAGGAACGGGCCAGGGATCTTGGCGCCACCGCGTATCTGGTAAAACCATTCAAGCCAACCATGCTGTTAGAGCTCATCAATGAAGTATTATCCGGCTAGGGAGACTATCCATGCCCGATAAAAAAGACGCAGTCGATCTTGATGCTGAGCTGCTTGCCCAGATGGCAGAGGATTTCCTTGAAGAATCCAGTGAACATCTTGATCATCTCAACCTGGATCTTCTCCGGTTAGAGGACAACCCGGAGGATGAAGAGTTAATTAACGAGATATTCAGAACTGTGCATACCCTCAAGGGAGGGGCCTCTTTTGTCGGAATGGACAATATCAAGACAATTTCTCACAAGATGGAAGAGGTCTTTGGGGCTGTGCGTTCCGGAAGTCTCAAGATAACCCCTTCCATTATAGACACAATGCTCGAAAGCATGGAAGTTCTCAAGGTCCTCAGAGAACGGGCTCTGAACGAGGATGTCAGCGAGTTCGACACATCTCGGGTCGAACAGGAATTGATGGGGATACTGGCTGAGGTTCCCATGAAATATTCCCCTGAAACCTCCCCAGGTAATACGGCTGCGCCTTCCGTGCAAGCCACGACTTCTGCCGCTGCAGATGTCCCCCAAGGCAAGGTGGAATCTATTTATGCAAGCGCATTTATGGGTTCCCAGACGGTTAGGGTGGTTACGGAAAAGCTGGATGTGCTGATCAATCTGGTGGGAGAAATGATTACGGCCAGAAATCGTCTGAAAGGTTTTGCCGATAAATTCAAGGACGACGAGCTCGCTGGAATCGCTTCTACTATCGAACGTCTAACTGGCCAACTGCACAATGCTGTGATGAGTGTCAGGATGGTTCCCATAGAACGGCTTTTCATAAAGTTTCCAGGAGTTGTGAGAAACCTTGCCAGACAGCAAAACAAGGATATAGACCTTATTATTGAGGGTGAAGATACTGAACTGGACAAAACCGTTCTCGAACAGATGTATGACCCGCTGGTTCATCTCCTGAGAAATGCCGTTGATCATGGGATTGAAAAACCTGAAGCGCGTACCGAACTTGGCAAACCTCCCGCAGGCCGAATCTGGTTGCATTCAAGGTACGAAAAAGGCGGGGTTTTAATTGAAATTGCTGATGACGGTAGAGGTATCAATCCTGAAAAGATCAGGGAAGTAGCCGTACGGGAGGGGCTGCTTACTATCGAGGAAGCTCGCGCAATTTCTGATGAACAGGCCATGAAGTTTCTTTTTGCGCCGGGTTTTAGCACTTCGGATCATGTGTCGGAAGTTTCGGGTCGTGGAGTTGGCATGGATGTTGTTCGCGAAAATGTTCAAAGATTGCGGGGAACCCTCGATGTGGATACAGTTTTAGGGAAAGGGACAGTATTCCGGATTCAACTCCCGTTGACCCTGGCTATTCTGGATGTGCTACTTGTAAAGGTCGATGGATTTACCTATGCGCTTCAGCTCAACATTGTCAGTGAAACCATGCTGATAGACGCATCCGAAATATGCTCGGTAGAGAAGAATGAGGTTATTTTTGTGCGTGGAAAGGCGTATTCCCTCCGGAGACTTGCTTCCATCCTGAAAAGACCTGCGTCGTCCTGTTGGACCAGCAGGCTTATCCCGGTAGTAATTGTCAGAATCGCCCAGAAACAAATTGCGCTCGCGGTTGATGAACTGCTCGGAAAACAGGAAGTCGTCATGAAAACCATCGGAGACTATCTCGGGCATGTTAGGGGAATACTTGGCGCATCAGTGCTGGCAGATGGAACGGTCACGCTTATAGTGGACATTGAGGCCGCTTTAAGGTCTGAAACAACCAATTAGAGTCCCATCCAGCTCGAAAGGAACAACAAGAATGAATTTCTTCAGGAATCTCAAGGTTGGCAGCAAAATCCTTTCTGGTTATGTGTTGGTTTTTGTGCTGATGATTGCTTCGACCGCGTATCTGGTCGTCGCCAATAATGCGGCGGTAGATAAGTACGTAGCCCTGGTGGAACGAAACTTGCCCATAATTCAAAACGCTGAAAAAATCCGATCAATTGTTCTGGATATGCAAAGCAGCTTCAGGGGTTTCCTAATCACCGGGAAAAGCAATTTCATGTCACATTATACAGATGGCAAGTCACGATTTGACGATCTTCTGTCAGAAGAAAAAAAGCTGGTTGCCGACAACCCCAAGCAGGTTGCGATACTGGATGAAGTCAAACGTCTCCAGGCCACGTGGGTTCAGACAATTTCCGAGCCCGGAATTGCAAAACGAAGGGATTTTGAAAAAATAGCAGCTCTAGAAGGTCAGCATTTTCTGAACGAATTTTCCTCCATGCTTTCTTCAGGTAAGTCAATAATAGAGGAGATTCGGTCCAAGCTCGAAGTCTTCATTATGGCTGAAAATGAAATCGCGGACAAAAGAGCAAAAGACGCAGCCCAAGACAATTACCGGCTAAACTACTTGACAACCGGATTCAATGTTGCGCTCATCATTATAGCTTTAGTCATTTGCGTTTTTACATCACGCAGCATACAGGGCCCTCTGCGTTTGGTTTCAGAGCAAATGGAGTTGCTGGCCAAGGGGGGAGCGGACCTCTCATTTCGAATTGCGGCTGACACACGGGACGAGATTGGGGATTTAGGCAGAAACTTTAACCAGTTCATGGAAAGTCTTGGAAAGATAATGTCGAAACTGGCGGATGGCTCAGTGAAGCTTGCATCAGCCTCTGCGCAGATCAAGGCGTCTGGATCGGAAATGACCCGAGGCGCCGAAAACCAGTTAAGCCAGGTCCTGAAAACATCTTCAGCCATGGAAGAGATGTCAAGTTCCATTCAGGAAGTATCGAAGAACGCCCGTGTCACGGCAGACTCGGCTGTTGCGGCTTCAAATCTGGCCAGAGAAGGCTCTGAAAAACTCAGAACAACTCTGTTGGGCATAGAGGCTGTTGATGAATCAATCAGGAAACTTAACTTGCGAACCCAGGAAATTGGCAGGGTTGTTCAACTCATTGGAGGTATCGCCGCCCAAACGAATATTCTGGCGTTGAACGCTGCAATAGAAGCTGCTCGAGCAGGGGAGCACGGTCGGGGATTTGATGTGGTGGCTGAGGAAATTCGCAAGCTCTCTCTTAGAACTACAGAGTCAACAGCAGAGATTTCAGCGGTTATTGAAGAAATCCAGCAGGAAACAGGTCATGCGGCAAAGATGATGGAAACAGGCGCTCACATGGCTAGAGAAGCTGGCCAGACATTGAACGATATTGTGGAAGGGATTGTCTCTACCACAGACATGGTTGGAATGATTTCCGGAGCGGCAGGCCAACAGGCGAAAACAGCAGAGGAAATCGCCGACGCATTTCAGAAGATCGCCCAAGTAAGTGAGCAGTCAACTGAAACCCTTAAGGAGTCATCCAGAGCAATGGTGGACGTAGTCGATTTGTCCAACCAGCTTCAGGAAATAACGTCCCAATTCAAACTATAACATACTTGATAAGGCCGGGTGCTTAATGGGTACCGTAAAAGATAACGTCATCCGCTCTCTAGATGTCGCTTCCAGCCTCAAGGCTGTCCAAACGACTGATGGCGCCATCGAACACAAATCGCTCAGGGTGGTGGTTTTTAGTCTGGTGGGGCTTGAACAGGCCATAGAGGTGGAACAGGTAGAGGAAATTATTATGGCCCCCGTAGTGGCGCCTCTTATTAAGGCCCCTTTTTTCGTGGATGGAGTTATCAAACTTAGAGGCAAAATTGTTCCGGTTGTCGATCTGAAAAAGGCGATGAGGTTTACGGGGGCGTCTGATTCAGGTGGGGAAAAAGTTATAGTAATGGTTCGGTTATGGGGGCATCGGATTGGATTCAGGGTTGATTCGGTTCTGGAACTACTAACCATTCCCTTAGAGTCGATAGAACCTCCAAAAGGGGTTGTGGGTGGCGTGGATTCACGGTTCATGAAGGGGCTGACTTACATCGGAGATCGTTTCCTTGTAATACTGGATCTTGAAGCCATGTTGTCGGAAGACCAGGAAATGATTTTTCAGAATGGAAACAATCTGAAAGAAATGGATGAATCCCTGGATTCCGCGAGCCTGGACGACAAATATGCGACACGACGAATTATAAGTTTCGTTCTGGACAGGGAGATTTTTGGCGTTGATATGGGAGAAGTAGCTGAGATCATGGAGGTTGCCACGATTATGCCTGTCCCGAACGTTCCGGATTTCGTCCTTGGACTTATAAACCTGCGAGGTACAATCGTACCGGTTGTGGATTTTCGGGTTCTTTTCGGCCTGGATACAAAACCGTGGACCGCGGACAGCCGTATCGTAATAATGAAAGATAATAACCTGCTGGTAGGAGTAGTAGTAGATAGCATGTGGGAGTCATTGAGACTTGCGAGGGAAGCTTTTCAGCCGGCGCCTCAAAGTGTTGCAAGGATAGACTATGAGTATTTTAAGGATATCACGCTTGTAAACAGTCGTGTTGTAAGCATACTCAATATCTCAAGAATACTAGCAGACACGTTGGAGAGGAGAGATTCTCACGAAAAAAGTCAAGATGTTATTGTCTCTGGGGGCGCCCCAAGACTGGAATCGCAAATCTGGAGTCAATGATGAACAATATAAGGGTATTGGTGGTGGATGACTCATCCCTGATGAGGCGTAGTCTTTCAAAAATGTTGGAAACAGCGCCTGAAATCAAGGTAGTAGGAACCGCCGCCAACGGAGAGGAAGCCGTCGAACTGGCAAGAAAACTCCGGCCCGACGTGGTTACCATGGACGTGATAATGCCCGTCAGGGATGGCCTCTCAGCATTGAGAGAAATTGTCAGGGACACGAATGCTCGAGTAATAATGGTAAGTTCCGAAACTTACGAGGGATCTCG
>CAITZA010000099.1 GCA_903896745.1 uncultured Desulfomonile sp.
CGGTAGGCGGAATAGTTGTGGATTCCGGCAAATTTGACTGGAAGGATCCCAAGTTTCGGATGTTTGTAGAGCCTGAGCCTTCCTATCACGGTATCAGATTTGCTTACGACCTTGGTCCTTTACAGGAAATGTCATATATTTTGCGAATGAGACTGGTTGCGCTTAGAAATCTGGGCGCATGTATTAGCCCAGACAATTCATGGATATTTTTGCAAGGTCTGGAGACGTTGGCGCTAAGGATGAAACGTCACGCCGACAATTCTCTTGATGTGGCGAAATATTTGTCAGGCCACAAAAAGGTCAGATGGGTCAGGTATCCGGGCCTTCCCAATGATCCATCATTTGAAATGGCTCAACGTTATTTCAACAAGGGAATGGCTGGCGGCGTAGTAGTATTTGGAATAGACGGAACGAGCCAGACTGCAGAAAAATTTATAGATAACCTGCAGTTATTTTCACACCTTGCAAATGTAGGTGACGCAAAGAGTCTGGTGATCCATCCAGCCAGCACCACCCATTCGCAGCTCACCGCTGAACAAAGGATTGAAGCTGAAATTCCCGACGAGCTGATAAGATTGTCGATCGGGATAGAAGACGTCGAAGACATAATAAATGATCTGGACACAGCTTTTGAAAAGCTGTGATTCTCGTCTCAATAGGACCAACGAGCCAAACTTGAGGCCTTCAGATGTGGGTAGGTGTCCTTTGGGGCTTACCCAACCTCATTATTTTTGGAACTATCGAAAAACAAAGTCTAAACCTTGATGATACAAAACAGATTTCCCAAGAACAGGCCTTCATATAAACGCAGAGAGGGAGTCTATCACAGCAGGAAGAAACAGGACCTTGACCGTGATGACAACTGGTCTCCACGATTAAACCGGCATGCCAGGAAACTCCTGGAAGAAATCGGCTCTCCAGAGGCATCTTCTTTCGTCCCCGACCCTTTTCAAATCAGCGCAGTTGAGCTTGCAAACGAACATGACGTTTTGGTAAGCGCTCCAACGGGCTCCGGAAAAACATGGATCGCTCTTGAGGCCACAGGGCGCAGAATGGCTAAAGGAGAGTCGGTCTGGTATGCGACTCCCTTAAAGGCGCTTTCCAATTCAAAATTTGACGAGTTCGGGAAGGTCTTTGGGGTAGAAAATGTTGGAATACTGACCGGTGACCGAAAAGAAAACCAAGATGCCCCGATCATAGTTGGAACCACCGAAATTCTTCGGAACAAGTTATATGATTCCATGCAATTCGGACAGGATCTGAAAGTTGGACTTGTTATACTCGATGAGGCGCATTACCTTGGTGATATAGACAGGGGCGTGGTTTGGGAAGAAGTCCTCATTTATTTGCCCGGAAGAGTCCGTTTACTCCTGTTGTCAGCTACCTTGTCAAATGCGCGGGAAATAGCGGGATGGCTTGAATACATCAGGGGCTCATCATGCAGGATAGTCGCCTCACACGAAAGACCGGTGCCGCTCAAGGAACTCTTTCTGATGCCGTCAGGTGAATTGGCGCCATTTCTGAGCGGAAAACGTCTCTTTCCGGCAGTTGCGGAAATCGCCAAACTTCAAAAAGGAAAAAGGGGGTATTCCCAAAGGATTGAACTCGATACAAACAGGGTAATGCAGACTTTACGAGAGTTTGACCTATTACCCGCAATCTTCTTTTTCAAATCGAGATCTGATTGCGATATGGCGGTATCAAGGTTGTTACCTACCCCTAACCAGCATGACAGCGATGCCATGAATCTCTTGGTAGAGGAGTTTCTGCAAAAGTATCCTGATCTGCGAAATCAGCGGCAATTAAATCGTATAATGTCCTGCAGGGTTGGAGCTCATCATGCCGGACACCTACCAGCATGGCGGTTACTGATTGAAAATATGATGATTAAGGGCCTGCTCGAGGCTATTTTTTCTACTTCTACCGTTGCCGCTGGGGTAAATTTCCCGGCCAGAACCGTTGTAATCATGCAAAGCGATCGTTTTGACGGTCAGAAATTTGTAGATATGACAGCGACCGAATTTCACCAAATGACCGGCAGATGTGGGCGCAGAGGCATTGACAAGGTTGGTTTCATTGTCATGGTTCCCAGTAAATATCTGGACATCAATCTGGTTCGTGAACTGTTGTTGTCAAAGCCCGAGCCACTGACATCGAGAATCACCATCAACTTTTCCATGACTCTTAACCTGCTGCTTTCCCATGACCCTGCCGGAGTAATAAAATTACTGGAGTTTTCTTTCGCCTCATTCAGGGAAGGACCCTCCAGGTCCCGGAGAATAAACGACAGGCTCATAGCCGATTTCTACAACCATATGTCCACCCTCAATGAACTTGGATATGTGGACGAACATGGACGTCCGACTTATGACGGCACATGGGCTGCCAAACTACGGCTTGACCATCCATTATTGATTGCCGAACTCATAAGGTCAGGAGCGTTCAAGGGTGTCAGCCATATCGAACTGGCATGCATGATTGCGCCTTTTGTAATAGACAAGGAAAGGGAAATTCATATCAGCAAGGAACTCTGGGCAAGAACCAAAGGTCTGTGGCGATTGTTCAAACGGGCTGTAAGTAGCCTCAGGCCCGTGGTAAATTTACTGGTGGCACGTGGATTCCAGACTCCCACGGTAATGTTCTGGCCCGCTGCAGCGGTATTCCTCTGGTCCCAGGATGTCGATTGGGAGGAATTGAACGCAAATCTGAGCGCCGATGAGGGAGACATATCCATGATGCTGCTGAGAACCGCTGATCATCTCAGACAATTGCTGGACCTCGAAAAAGAAGAACCTGATCTTGCTCTAAAGGCATCTGAAGCGGTTAGATTCATCATGAGACCCCCCATCATTTAATCATGCGCCGGCGCTGTTTTAAAATTGGCCTGTTCAATGGACCGCGGGTTCGTTTTGGGACATTCCCCTGCAGCTTATTGCAACGCCACTCATTGTAAAAGTGACCTGTGGCCCTAGACAAAAATACTTTGCGAGTTCCGGCTCTTTCTCCAGTAACGAGAAAAATTCCTCCCCAAATGCGGCAAACTCCCGCGTCGGCATCCCGGCTCGAAAGGATGAGTCAACCCATGTCCCATTCACCTGCCGGAAAAGCCGATCTCCAACAGTTCGGTATTCGGGCGACATAACCTTCCCAGGAATGAATGAACCGACAAAATTCCACAAGTCATCGACTGAACTCCTGTTAACGGGGTTGTTCTGGAGCGGATTAACAAATCCATAGGTTGAACACAGACTGGACAAACGGTCATATGCTTTGGAATCATTCCTGATCAATTCCCTATCCGCAAGCCTGCCAGCCTTGCGCATAGCCCACACGTTTTCAATCCAGTTTGATTTGGCAAGGGTATTGGAGGAAGTCATAGCCCTTGTGGATGATTTTAGTTTACCCTTGATCCTGGCTTTGGCGATAATTTTACCGGATGAGAAAGAAGATTTCTCATAGCCTGCGCATACAAAAAACGTATCGATCCCATTCATGTTTCTCAGGGAATCAGGAAATACATCCTCCGGAGCAATATCCTGATAATCAATGGAGACATCAATGATATTCGGCGCCAGTATTTCGGAAAAAACCCTATCCAAAACGCCGTTGATAGGGTCGTTGTACGAGGTTGAGATCAGTTTTCCACCTGTTAACGTGGCCAGTCTGTCCATCATCACTATGTTGGAACGTTCACCAAGACCAACTACAAAAATTCGTGATTTATATTTGTTTACTCTTCTGATGTTTTCATGCAGTCCTTCAAAACTCGTAACCCCAATCGTAGGACGTCCATCGCCAAGCAGGATTACCGTCCCACCTCTTTTTCGCGTATTGAATAGTTCAAGGGCCGATAGCAATGGATTGAAAAGATCCGATCCTCCACCTGCCTCAAGGCCATTCAGGAATATTGCCGCCTTTTCCTTGTTTTCTTTTGATGCATGTAACAATTTTCTGGAAAATCTTTTGACAGATGAACCGAACGATATGATGTTGAACCTGTCAGAGTCCCTGAACCGCTCGAACGCGGATAGAACTATGGTCTTGGCGAAGCTCAGTCCGGCAGGCCCCACGCTCCCGGAAGTATCTACGAGAAAAACTACGTCCATGTCTGGCTGGGGCGCCAAAGATGCGGCAAGGTCTGTTGGTGGTTCCAGCATAAGCAGGAAATAGTTTTTCCCGGCAATACCATTTTGATTCAGAATCCTCAGATTGAATTCTGTCCCGGTGAAAGTGGTTATGAGATTGAAATCTTCAGTAGTTTTTTTGTTATACTCCCTGGCGGCCACCAACCTTCGATTCGGCCCCTCTTTCGTTACCGTTATGGTATGAGAACTACTCAAACTGGTTCGCACGGTATCTTTCATCTTGAATTTTACCCGGATTGCAAGGTCCTCCACTGGCCCTAGCGAATACCGTTCCCCTATGAGTGTAATTTTAAGGTTCAGCAGGTGATCCTTGAGAGTATGCGGAGTTTGATACCGGATTCCAATGGTTTTGCCTTGAAGGGTTTCGAGGTAAATCGGTCGTATGACCACAGCCCTCTCCCCCCAGAGTTCCAGCAATTCATGGTCATTATTTTTCTGAACCAACTTCTTGACAAGATCTTGAAGCGCTAGCCGATCCAGAACCCTGAAATCGGCCTGCCTACCATCTATATGGACTACTATTCCGGAATCGGGAACATCTCTGGGAATTGGCAATATATAAAGAGATTCGAGTGGAAACTCGTTGTCATTTATGAAAGTTTGGGTAAAATTATATTCGAGGACACTGTCAGAAACCGAAACGAAGTTTTGCGATGATTTTATCGAAAGTCTGGCTACGGGGAAAAACTCACCTTTCATCTCAGGTGTAAACGCATAAAGCAAGCCTCCACAGTCAGCCTGTTCAGTCTGAAAAAAAAACACGCATAGCAGCATCAGGAATGCCCGGATAACGCGTTTCATACACCGGCCTCAAACCATGGGCGCTCTCACTCAAATCTGTTTCTGTCCAGAATTGAAATGATTGTCCTCACCTTATGAATGAGCCTCTTGCAACTCACCCCATTATCAACTGGTCGTTTTTCTTGACAGCTCTCGATCCCAATAGGAGTTTGCAGTCTGGACAAGCTCGTTGGTAGTGCAAATATCTTGGGCCGCCAAATCCAGTGTCCCCTGATCAACCTGACCCTTTTCAACGAGATCTTTGCCGGTTTTTCTTGCAGCGTCCATCACTAACTTAATACTTTCCGGATACTTTTTCCCAAGGAGCAAAGAAAACGCTGCAGGTCTGAGCAGAGCGCCGGCATATTCGGAACTCATGTTCAGGCATATTTTCCTGAAATGCTCGACGAGTGGTTCAAAATTCTTCAGTCCCGGGTAACCACAAACGGAAACAAGAAACATTTTCCCCGGGAACTTCTTCCTTAACGGATGATACACACCGTGTCGCCCCAGTGAAAAGTGAGGATCCAGAAAAGTCACCAGTCTGTCCACAAATACCTTGCACAGTCCGGTCATACCGTCCAGGTAAATAGGCGTAGCCATAACCAGCAAGTCAGAAGATGTCAGTTTTTCCTGGATAGACGCCATGTCGTCATCATGAATACATATTCCGGGCGTCTTGGCGTAACATGTGAAACAACCTGTACACGTCCTGATTTTTTTTCTGGCCAGGTTGATGATTTCTACTTTTGCGGCCGACTCTTTAACCCCTATCAGGAAAGGGGTCAGCAACGCCTGGGTGTTGCCCGCCTCACCACGAGGAGATCCGTTTACCACCGTGACATTCATAGTTCTTACCTATCTCGCCAATAACAAATTTTGTTAGTCCGTGACTTTATCATCGATGCCAACTAAATCAAGCCCAATTAATTAGAATCTGAATCACGGATTATTAATTTTGAATAGTCGTCCTTTTTAGGTTAAATAATAAGTGGATTAGAACCAGATCAACGAATGAAGGAGCCCCTTATGGCTGGCAAACAATTCCTTAACCCCTTTCTAAAGATTGTATTATGCTTATTCGGGACATCCCTGATAGGATTTTACGTTTATGAATCCGTGATTTCCGGCGCCAACCCTGATGCTACTTTTTTCGTACGTATACTGGTTTTGCTTGGTTTCATTTATCTACTGTTTCAGAGCGCCAGGGAAATGATCAGGAAGTAAGCTCATCCAAGTTAATTGTCACGGCATCATTGTGGCAATTTCAAATCAGTCCAGACCTGACCGGTTACGTCATTTTTGACATGCCCAATCAATTTTTTTTGATCTAATTTTACCTATATATCAATATGTTGTAGCTTTTCGATTTGAAGGGTTGTTGACACCTTACAGCATAACTGTTGTATTCCGTCATTAAGTGATAGTCACTAAGTTTTATTTCACAAAGATTATTTGCAATTATTGCTCCTGACGAAAGAGTTTTTGAGACAATTATCCCGGTATCATATCTAACTGCAGGTATTTAGACCTGAGTCGCCATTTTTTCAAAATCTGAAACAAGAGTATCCATCGAGGAAGTCAGTCCTCGGTTTTTTTGCATTTTTTTTCGGTTGTTCTTTTGTTTTTAAAAATCAATAGAAAGGAGAGCGCAACATGACAGTATCACGCAGAGATTTTTTCAGGATCTCTGGGGTAGTAGGTGCTGGCTTGGCGCTTTCTTCTTTAGGGATCGACATGCAGCCTGTGAAGGCTTACGCAGATGAACTAAAGAAGATAGACAAAATGAAAACCGCCAGGCAAAGCACATCGGTTTGCGCCTATTGCGCGGTAGGTTGCGGGCTGCTGTGCAGCACGGATTCCAAAACAAACAAGATTATCAACATCGAGGGTGACCCCGATAGCCCCATTAATGAGGGGGCGCTTTGCGCCAAGGGGGCAGCCACATTCCAGACTACCGCGGCTAATCCCAACAGACTGCAGAAAGTTCTTTACAGAGCTCCTGGCAGCGACAAATGGCAGGAGAAATCGTGGGACTGGGCCCTTGCTGAAATAGCCAAGAAGGTTAAAGCCACACGCGACGCCAACTTCATTGAAAAAAATGACAAGGGGCAGGTAGTTAACCGTGTTGAAGCCATAGCTCATATCGGGAGCGCGGCGTTGGACAATGAGGAACTTTGGCCTCTCCAGGCAATGATGCGAGCGCTCGGACTGGTATATATCGAACACCAGGCCCGAATATGACACAGCGCTACTGTTGCGGCTCTGGCAGAGTCGTTCGGACGTGGCGCAATGACCAACCATTGGATCGATCTGAAAAACAGCGACTGCATTCTGGTTATGGGAAGCAACGTCGCAGCCAACCACCCCATTGGCATGAAGTGGATACAAAAAGCTAAAGATAACGGCGCTAAACTGATTTCTGTGGACCCAAGGTTTACCCAGACATCAGCTAGAGCCGATCTTTACACCGCCCTGCGGTCTGGAACAGATATTCCCTTCCTCGGCGGTATGATCAAATACATCCTTGATAACAACAAGATGTTCAAGGAGTATGTGTTAAATTATACCAACGCTTCATTCATAGTTGGGGACAAGTATGATTTCGTTGATGGTCTGTTCTCTGGCTACAATCCAGAAAAAAGATCATACGACAAGACATTTTGGGCATTTGTGAAAGATGAGAAGGGCCTTGTTGCAAAGGATCTGACTCTTCAAAATCCAAAATGCGTTTACCAACTCGTGAAAAAGCACTATTCCAGATATACGCCCGAACTCGTATCAAGTATAACAGGAACTCCGAAAGAGGACCTTTTGAAAGTTTACGAAGCCTATGCGGCTACAGGCGTCAAGGACAAGGCCGGAACAATTCTCTACGCCATGGGTTGGACACAGCACACAGTCGGCGTTCAGAACATCAGAACCATGGCGATAATCCAGCTTCTCCTCGGCAATATGGGAATAGCCGGTGGTGGAGTTAATGCTTTGCGCGGTGAGTCAAACGTTCAGGGTTCAACAGACCAGGCCCTGTTGTTCCACATTCTGCCCGGTTACCTCAGGTTCCCGACAGCGGACCTCGCTAACCTGGATGCGTACAAGAAGGCCATAGCCACTACCACAGCGGAGCCTCTGTCTGCAAACTGGCCACAAAACTCGCCTAAGTATGCTGTAAGCCTTCTAAAGTCATTCTGGGGTGACAAGGCCACGGCGGAAACCGACTTTGGCTACGGCTGGCTTCCCAAACTGGATGTCGGGCAAAACTGTTCATGGCTCAATCTCTTTGATGAAATGTATAATGGCAAGATCAAGGGATTTTTCGCATGGGGACAGAATCCGGCATGTTCAAGCGCAAACGCTCAAAAGGTAAGGGAAGGTCTCGGCAAGCTGGACTGGCTGGTAAATGTTAACATTTTTGACAACGAAACCGGTTCATTCTGGAAGGGCCCCGGTATGGATCCCAAGAAGATCAAAACTGAGGTCTTCATGCTTCCATGTGCGGCATCCGTTGAGAAGGAAGGTAGCATTAGCAACAGCGGACGTTGGGCTCAGTGGCGTTACAAGGCTGCGGACGCTCCCGGAATGGCTAAGCCAGACGGCGATATACTCTTTGAGCTGTTCACAAAGATTCGCGATCTCTACAAAAAAGACTCCAAGAGCGCCAAATTCCCTGAACCGATTCTGAATCTCAAATGGGATTATGTTGATCAGAAAGGTCATTTTGATACCCATAAGGTCGCCAAAGAAATCAACGGATACTTCCAGCAGGACAAGAAGATTGGCGACAAGGAATACAAGAAGGGAGACCCTGTTCCCGCTTTCGGCATGCTGCAGGACGACGGCAGCACCTCTTCAGGCAACTGGATTTATTGCCAGAGTTATAACGCTGACGGCAACAACATGGCTCGCCGCAAGAAAGACGACCCCACCGGTCTTGGCTTGTTCCCGCAATGGGCCTGGGCATGGCCGGTCAACAGAAGAATCATTTACAACAGAGCCTCCGTAGATTTGGATGGCCAACCTTGGAATCCGGCCAAAGCCGTAGTGAAATGGGTTGACGGGAAGTGGGTTGGAGATGTGCCTGACGGCCCGTGGCCACCTA